>JAEUMW010000343.1 GCA_016791345.1 Betaproteobacteria bacterium
CTGTTATAGAAGTCGACCACGGCGCGCAGGCTCTTGAAGTAGCCGTTATGCATATAGGGCGAGGTAAGGGCAATGTTGCGCAAGGTGGTCACCTTGAACTTACCGTTCTCGTTGGCGCGATGGACGATCTTGCCCAGACCCTTGTCGACGAACCGCTTGCCGTCGGGGTTGAATTCGGGAGGAAGATCGTAGAAGGCACTGTACGGATTGCGCGGCACCCCGATATTGTCGTAGGTGAAATCCGTCAAGACGGCCGGTGTGCCGTCCTTGGCAGGCCGGTTCGGGTGGCACGCAGCACAGTTGCCTTTGCGTTCGTTCTCGAAGACGAAGAGTCCACGCAATTCCTGCGCGGTCAACTTGGCGCGACCGGCGAGGTACGCGTCGTACTTTGACGAAAACGGGTTGAACAAAGAAGTGTGCTCGAACGCGGCGATCGCATCCACCATGCGCGCATAGGCAGCATCGGTGTCCCAGAGCGCGTCCTTGCCATAAACCTCCTTGAAGAGCGGCGCATACTGGGCCTGCCGGACTTTCTGGATCACGCGATCCCTGTTCGGATTGTGCATTTCCAGGGGATTCAGGAACGGCTGCTTGGCCTGCTCTTCCAGCGTGGCAGCGCGACCGTCCACGAACTGCCCGCCGACGAAAAGCTCTTCTTCCTTGTTGAAGCCGAACGCCGGGCTGTACGCCATATACATCGCGGTGGGCGTGTTGCGGTTACCGAATCGGCCCGGGATGACGCCCTTGGACGTGGGGAAGCGCTTGTCCGGATCGGTGAATGCGAATCGCGGGTCGTGACAGCTGGCGCAGGACTGTCCCTTCGGCTGCGAGAGATCGGTGTCGAAGAAAAGTGCCGAACCCAGGCGCTGTTTGGGTGTGAGATAGCGCTGAATCGCGCGCAGGTCGAAGGGATCGTTGGCGGTGCCCGTACCATGACTCAGGCCGGCACTGCCAAGAAAGGTCACGAACAGGACGAATGCAAGGGCGTTGCGAGTTCTCATTTTTTTATCCCTGGTGAGCCCCGCAACTGGATGCGGGTAGACGCCCCGCGAGTTAAACGCTAATGCGAATGCTTGTCAACAAGATCGCCAAGAGTGCAGCGTGCGCGCGGGGCGCGATCTGGAACGCTGAAGGGGAAAACGGGACTGGAGCGGGTGAAGGGAATCGAACCCTCGTATGCAGCTTGGGAAGCTGCCGTTCTGCCATTGAACTACACCCGCATCTTGCGCGAAGTCGGCCTCTGAAGGACCGCCCCGGATCGCACGTCGCTACCGCCCTCCCACCGTGCGACGCGCGCGTGCTAGAATTTAAGCCGTTGAAAACCAAGACATAGCTTAGCAGTGATCGCCATTACCATCAATGGAGAGCCGCGCGAATTCGACGCGGTCATGAGCGTGAGCCAGTTGCTGGAGCAGCTGGAGCTCACCGGCAAGAAGATCGCCCTCGAGCGCAATGGCGAGATCGTCCCACGCAGCCAGTTCGGTGAGCAGCGGCTCGCCGATGGCGATCGCATCGAGATCGTGGTGGCGGTGGGCGGCGGCTGAACGCGTCGGGGACAATTCGCCTCACAGCAGGTAATCTGTCAGTTCCCCGTTGAACCCGTGAAGGCTCTCGCCATGGATCCGCTCGTGATCGCCGGTCGCACTTACACGTCACGCCTGCTCGTCGGCACAGGCAAGTACAAGGATTTCGACGAGACCCGCCGCGCCGTGGACGCGAGCGGCGCAGAGATCGTCACCGTCGCCATCCGCCGCACCAACATCGGGCAGAACGCCAACGAGCCGAGCCTGCTCGAAGCCTTGCCACCCTCGAAGTACACGATTCTGCCGAACACCGCGGGCTGTTACTCGGCGGAGGAGGCGGTGCGGACCCTGCGGCTCGCGCGTGAGCTGCTGGACGGGCACACGCTCGTGAAGCTCGAAGTGCTGGGCGACCCGAGGACGCTCTTCCCGGATGTCGTCGAAACCCTGAAGGCGGCGAAAACGCTGGTGTCGGAAGGCTTCGACGTGATGGTGTATACCTCCGACGACCCGATCGTGGCCAAGGCACTGGCGGACGTCGGCTGCTGCGCCATCATGCCTCTCGCATCACTCATCGGCTCCGGCATGGGCATCCTGAACCCGTGGAACCTTGAGATCATCATCGAGAACACAAACGTCCCTGTGCTCGTCGATGCCGGTGTGGGCACCGCGTCCGATGCCGCCGTCGCCATGGAGCTCGGCTGCGATGGCGTTCTGATGAACACGGCGATTGCTGCGGCGAAGGACCCAGTGCTCATGGCCTCGGCGATGAAGAAGGCGGTGGAGGCCGGCCGCGAGGCCTATCGCGCAGGCCGCATGCCGAGAAAGCTCTACGCGGCAGCGCCAAGCAGCCCGACTGCCGGGTTGATCTCGCCGGCGTCCAGGGCGGCCTGAGCCGCACGTGAACCGGACGGTGCGAAGACGTGCGCCGTATCCATGGAACCAGGAACCGACATCCGCCCGATTCGAAGCTACGTCCTCCGCCAGGGACGCATCTCGAATGCTCAGCAGCGCGCCTGCGCCGAACTGCTGCCGCGCTACGGCATCCCGTTCCGGGCGGCACATCTCGATCTCGATGCTGAATTCGGTCGCCCGGCGCCCAGGTTGCTCGAGATCGGATTCGGCATGGGCGAGACCACTGCGGCCATCGCAACGGCCCATCCCGAGAACGACTATCTCGGTATCGAGGTCCATTCACCCGGCGTCGGCAGTCTGCTCAAGCTGATCGCGGAGCGCGGTCTTCGCAACGTGCGTGTGATTCAGCACGATGCGGTCGAGGTGCTGCAGGCGATGATTCCGCCTGCCGCGCTTCACGGAGTGCACATCTTTTTTCCGGATCCCTGGCCGAAGTCGCGGCACCACAAGCGACGCCTGATTCAGCCGCCCTTCGTCGCTTTGCTGACGGAGCGCCTGCAGCCGGGCGGATACCTGCACGTGGCCACCGACTGGGCGCCTTACGCCGCGCAAGTGCTGACCGTACTCACCGCCCATCCGGGTCTCGCGAACAGCGCCAGCGGCTATGCGCCTCGCCCGGAGTATCGCCCGCTCACCAAGTTCGAGCAGCGCGGACTACGGCTGGGACATGCCGTTCACGACATCGTCTTCCGGCGCATCTAGCGAAGATCGGCGCATCAACATGCACGCGAATCAAGGAGGATCGCCATGGGAATTTCGGTCCACTCCACGGCCCGCCTGGGCATCACGGCCGGACTCGCACTCGCGCTGCAGGGCTGTGCATACGCCCAGGCTCCGGGCGCAAAATCCGGCTTGCTCGCAGCCTGCCCGGATCACAGGAATTGCGTCAACAGCGACGCAACCGATCCCCGGCACGCCATCGCGCCGCTGCGCCTCAAAGTTCCGGCGGCAGAGGCGTGGGCCGACCTCAAACACCTGCTCGAAGCCATGCCCGATGTCGGGATCGTGCGCGCCACACCCGACTACCTCAGTGCGGAATTCTCCACGGGATGGTTTCGCTTTACCGATGACGTGGAATTCCTCCTGCGCGCACAGCAGGCCGAGATCGCCGTGCGCTCGGCTTCCCGCGTCGGCTACTACGATCTCGGCGTCAATCGCGAACGCATCGAGAAACTGAGGGCAAAGTTGCGCGAGAAGGGGATGGTCGAGTAGACGGCTCGGGTGACGCCAGGAAGATCTGCAGCGCGTCGTTCAGGAACCGGCGACCGAGCGGGGTCGGCACGGCGCGCTCGTGATCCCGCACGATGAACCCGCGAGCCTCGGCGACGTCTAGCCCCGGTAGCACGACCGCCAGTGGCAGCCCCGTGCGTTCCTCGAACAAGCGCAGCGGAAATCCGCTGCTCAAGCGAAGCGCGTTCATCACGAATTCGAAGGGCAGTTCGCGGGGCACCACCTCCTGCGCGACATCGACGTGTCGGCCCCGCCCGACCGCTGCCATGTAGGCGCGTGGATGCCGCACCCGCGCCTCGCGCAGAACGCGGTTCGGCAGCGAGATCTTGCTGTGCGCGCCGGCGCCGATGCCCAGATAGTCGCCGAAGCGCCAGTAATTCAGGTTGTGGCGGCATTCGCTGCCAGGACGCGCAAACGCGGACGTCTCGTAGTTTCGGTAGCCTTGCGACGCGAGGACGCCCTCGATCATCTCCTGCATGTCCGCCGCAACGTCGTCGGCAGGCAGCGGCGGCGGGAAGCGATGGAAGTAGGTGTTCGGCTCGATCGCAAGATGGTACGCGGACAAGTGCGGAGCCCCGCAGGCCGCCGCCGTCTCGATGTCGGTGCGCGCCTCCGCCAGCGTCTGGTGGGGCAGACCGTACATTACGTCGAGATTGAAATTGTCGAAGCTCGCCTGCGCGATCTCGATGGCGCGACGCGCCTCGCGATCGTCGTGGATACGGCCGAGCGCCCGCAGCTGTCGCGGCTCGAAGCTCTGGATGCCGATGGAAAGGCGATTGACGCCCGCCGCACGGTAGGCGGCAAACTTTTCCGCTTCGAAGGTCCCGGGGTTGGCCTCCAGCGTCACTTCGGCATCGGGGGCTACGGGCAGCCGTGCGCGGATTGCGGCGAGCACATCGTCTATCGCACGGGCCGACAGAAGACTCGGCGTGCCGCCGCCGAAGAACACCGTGTACACCTTGCGGCCCCACACCTGCGGCAGGGCGCTTTCCAGGTCCGTCGTCAGGGCTGCGACGTAGTCCCGCTCCGGCAGGGCCTCCTTGACTTCGTGGCTGTTGAAATCGCAATACGGACACTTGCGCACGCACCACGGCACGTGCACGTACACCGAGAGCGGCGGCAGCACGGCAAAGCGGATCCCCGCCGCGCCACCTGAGACGGGGACGGCAATCTCAGGCATCCGGCGGGCACCGTGGACCGTTCATGTCCGCATGGTAGCCGGCGTCCGCACGGCCTGCCAGCGCGCGGCAGTCGGTGATCGGCCCGTCTGCGCTAGAATAGCCGGGTCCTCGCCATGTCCCGCGACGCCGAAGCACAAGGAGAATCGCGGCCACAGAGGTCGATCTACGCTTGCAGCGCCAGACTCCAGTGAGCCACTCCCTCCCGCGCACGCCGCTCGTCGATGCCCTTAAGGCATTGGCGTCACAGTTCATCGTGTTGCACCACCTCGCCGCCTATGGACCCATGTCCGAATTCGGATCCGAGCATGCTGCCGGGCTGTTCGACTGGCTGTACTGCAACGCGCGCATGGCGGTGCAGGTGTTTTTCGTCGTGGGGGGATTCCTCGCCGCAAGAACCCTGGCACCGAAAGGTGTCGCTGCGTTCTCGTCCCCGTCGGCAGTGCTCTGGCGCCGCTACTGCAGGCTCGCTGTCCCGTACATTGCAGCGATTCTTCTCAGCATCGCCGTTGCCGGCGTCACCCGCGACTGGATGGACCACGACTTTGTACCGGCAGCGCCCACGTTGGCGCAGTTCGCGGCGCACGCCGTTCTGCTGCACGACATCCTCCGCTTTGAATCGCTCTCTGCCGGCGTCTGGTATGTTGCGATCGACTTCCAGCTCTTCGCGCTGCTCGTCGCCGTGCTGTGTCTTGGCCGCATCGCACACGGCACGAAACCGGCGATGCAATGGGCGATACCCCTGCTGGTGCTCGGGCTCGCAATCGCTTCCCTCTTCTATTTCAATCGCGATCCGGACTGGGACGCTTGCGCGCTCTATTTCATGGCATCCTATGGTCTTGGCATTCTCGCTTACTGGACTGTCAATCGCACCCTTTCCCCGTTCTGGCTGGTCGTTCTGGTGGTTCTCGCGGTGCTCTCGGTCGCGATGGATTTCCGGCCGCGTCTGCTCGTCGCGCTGACGGCAGCCCTCGTGCTCGCCATGGCTTCCGGAACGCGCACCTTCGAGCATTGGCGGCCTGCGCCCTGGCTGTCGTTTCTGGGACGCATTTCCTACTCCGTGTTCCTGGTTCACTTTCCCGTGTGCATACTCGTGAACGCGGTAGTCTTTCGCTATTTCCAGGCCGATCCTGCGGCCAACATCGTCGGGCTTCTGGTTGCGTGGGCGAGCAGCATAAGCGCGGGTTGGCTGCTTTACGAAATGGTCGAGCGACGAACGATGCGCGTCACCGGCACAGACCGTTCGCGTTCCGGGACCGCAGCGGCCCCACTATGAAGATGATTTAGGATGATTTGTATACTCTTGCCGGACGCATCACGGACGGCGCAGCAGTTCCGATCGTTGGGTGAGTTCCCACGCTGGCACGCGCCGCGAGCGGCAGGACCGCGCTTTGCCGTAGTGTTCGCACGCCCCTGGTTGCCAGCCTGCGTGATGCTGCTGACGCTGCTCTTTGTGCAAGGCGCGCACGCCTTCGGCTTCGCGGACGTTGCACAGCAAGCGAAACAACTGGCGGCCGCGCCCTTCAAGAAATCCGAAGGCACGCCACTGCCGAAGGAGTTGCAGGGGCTTACGTACGATCGCTATCGAGACATCCGTTACAAACCGGTCGACGCCTGGTGGCGAGGCTCCAAACTGCCGTTCGAACTCGAGTTCTTTCACCGCGGTTTTTATTTCGATCAACCGGTGACGATCAACGAGATCGTCGGCGGACGCGTCCGCGAGATCAAGTACAGTCCGGACCTGTTCGACTTCGGCGGCAACAAGGTGGATCGGCAGAAGTTGCAGGGAATGGGCTTCGCCGGCTTCCGCGTGCATTACCCGGTGAATACGCCGAAGCACAAGGATGAAGTCCTGGTGTTCCTGGGAGCAAGCTACTTCCGCGCAATCGGAAAGGGTCAGGTCTACGGGCTTTCCGCGCGCGCGCTCGCCGTAGACACGGCGCTGATCTCCGGTGAGGAGTTCCCTCGTTTCGTCGAGTTCTGGATCGAACAGCCCGCGGCCAATGCGCGCGAACTCACGATATATGGTCTTCTCGATTCGAAGCGCGTAACGGGCGCCTATCGATTTCTGGTAAGGCCCGGCGTCGAAACCGTCGTCGACGTCAAGGCGCAGATTTACCTGCGCGAGCATGTGGCCAAGCTCGGGCTCGCGCCGCTGAGCAGCATGTTCTCCTTCGGCGAGAACCAGAAGTCGAGCACCGATGACTATCGCCCGGAAGTCCACGATTCCGACGGGCTGCTGATTCAGTCCGGTACCGGAGAGTGGATCTGGCGACCGCTCACCAACCCGAAGCGATTGCTGGTCACTTCATTCACGCTCGACAATCCGTTGGGTTACGGCCTCATGCAGCGCGACCGTGACTTCACTGGCTACGAGGATCTGGAGGCGCACTACGAACGACGGCCGAGCGCGTGGGTCGAACCGAAAGGGAAGTGGGGCACCGGCCGCGTTGAACTCGTGCAGATTCCGTCGCCGGACGAAACCAATGACAACATCGTGGCATTCTGGGCGCCGGAGACGGCCCCCGTGCCCCGAAAGCCGTTCGATTTCGAATACCGCATCCTGTGGCAGAAGGACTCGGAGACGCGTCCACCGCTCGCATGGGTCACCCAGACCCGTCGCGGACGCGGATACACCCGTAATCCCGACTCGAGCATCGGTCTCGTCATCGACTTCGAAGGCCCTGCACTGAGAAAGCTACCGACCGACGCAACACTGTCCGGCAATGTCACGGCCGATTCGAACGGTGAGATCGTCGAGAAGGTCGTTCATCGAAACGACGTCACCGGGGGATGGCGCATGGTGCTTCGTGTCAAGCGGCTCGACGATTCGAAGCCAGTCGAGATTCGTGCGTTCCTCAAAGGGGACGCCAATACGGTATCCGAAACATGGAGCTACATACTGCCTCCGGACTGACCGACCCGCGCGATCGTTTCGACCGCTGCGTCGCGTATCTCGACCGGTTGCCGATCAGCGAGGAGAAGCGCCACGCCGTGATGGCGCGCGTGCGCAGCATGACATCCGGGAACGCCCGCGAGGCGATGGCCAACCTGCATCGCGTGCTGGCGGAAGGCGCCGGTTCGGACGACAACCCGGCCTACTGCTCGATCGAGCAGCGGCTCGCACTCGCCTATGGTGGAGACGCGAACGGCCCGCACCTCGCCCCGGAGCGCCCGCCGCGCCTGCGCCTTGTCACCACGCCACCGCTCAATCGGTCGTCGATGGTGCCGCAGGCCTGGGCGAAAGGATGGCTCGCCCGCGTGCTGCGCCCTTGGAGTGGAAAGCTCATCGTACCGCACAGGTCACGACGGCGGGACGAGAACCCCGAGGACTCGACCGAACAAACCGACGTTTCCGGGGCAGAGACTGTCGATTGGCAACCTGCAGGCCTGCGACGCCGCCTCGTCCTGCTGGCACTCGTCATCATGCAGACCGTGGTAGCAACGGAGTTCATGAGCGCGGTGCTGCCGTATCACGGCGGTCAGCCACTCGAGACATTGCTGCTCGTTCTGTTCGCGATCCTCTTCGGTTGGGTCTCGGCCGGATTCTGGACTGCGATGGCCGGCTTCCTCGTCCTCCTGCTGGGACGCGACCGCTACGCCATCTCGCGCACGACAGCGGACGATGCCACCATCGCCGATGGTGCCCGCACCGCCGTCATAATGCCGATCTGCAACGAAGACGTCGCACGCGTTTTCGCCGGTCTGCGCGCAACCTATCGATCCGTGGCGTTGACCGGCGAGTTGCGTCACTTCGACTTCTTCGTGCTCTCGGACACGAACGATGCGGAAACGCGTGTCGCAGAAGCGGCGGCGTGGCTCAACCTGTGCCGAGCGGTCGGGGGATTCGGGCGCATCTTCTATCGCTGGCGGCGACACCGGATCAAGCGCAAGAGCGGGAACGTCGCCGATTTCTGCCGGCGCTGGGGCAAGAACTATCGCTACATGATCGTGCTCGATGCCGACAGCGTCATGAGCGGCACCTGCATTACCAGATTGGTGCGCATGGCCGAGGCAAATCCCAGGTCTGGAATCATCCAGACCGCCCCGCGCGCCGCCGGCCGCGACACGCTTTACGCACGTATCCAGCAGTTCGCCACCTGCGTGTACGGTCCGCTCTTTACTGCAGGACTTCACTATTGGCAGCTCGGCGAATCGCACTATTGGGGACATAACGCGATCATCCGCGTCGCTCCCTTCATTCGGCACTGTGCGCTGGGGCGGCTGCCGGGACGCGGATCACTGTCCGGGGAGATCCTGTCGCACGATTTCGTCGAAGCCGCCTTGATGCGGCGCGCCGGCTGGGCTGTGTGGATTGCCTACGATCTACCCGGCAGCTATGAGGAGATGCCACCCAACCTGATCGACGAACTCAAGCGCGACCGCCGTTGGTGCCAGGGCAATCTCATGAACTTCCGTCTTTTTCTCATGAAGGGTCTGCACCCTGCGCACCGCGCAGTCTTCATGACCGGGGTGATGGCGTACCTGTCTGCACCGCTGTGGTTCGCTTTCCTCATCGTGTCGACGTGGCTGCTCGCGGAACACGCGCTCAAGCCGCCCACCTACTTTCCCGAACCCTATCAGTTGTTCCCCGTCTGGCCCGAGTGGCACCCGGAATGGGCGGTCGCCCTCTTCAGCGCCACCGCCACGCTGCTTTTCCTGCCCAAGATCTTCGGCATGCTGCTGCTCGGTGCGAAGGGCACGCATCCCTATGGCGATGGCGTTCGCCTGATGGCCAGCACCTTCGCCGAGATGATCACATCGGCCCTGCTTGCACCGATTCGCATGCTCTTTCACACCCGCTTCGTGCTCACCGCCCTGATGGGCTGGACGGTGAGCTGGAAATCCCCCGCGCGCGAGGATGCCGCCACCTCCTGGACCGAGGCCGTCAAGCGACATGGCACACAGACACTGTTCGGAGTGGCCTGGGCAAGTGGCATCTACTGGCTCAATCCCGCCTTTTTATGGTGGCTGTTGCCGATCGTCGGGGCGCTGATCCTCTCGATCCCGCTCTCGGTGTTCACCAGTCGTGCCTCGCTCGGACAGCGCTTTCGCAAGGCGCGCCTGTTCCTCATTCCCGAAGAATCCTGGCCACCTCTGGAAATCAGGATGACGAACCGCTATCTCAAACGTGCTGCGGAGGCGCCCGACTTTCTCATGGCCGTGGTGGATCCGATCGCGAACGCCGTGGCCTGCACCACGGGGAGTGCGCGCGGCGAGCACGAACATACGCTCGAGCCAAGCGCGGAACAAAAGGAATGCGTGGTAAGGGCGCTAGCTGCCGGACCCGAAGCAGTGAATGCCAAGGAACGCGCACTCTTGCTGGACGACCCAGTGGCGCTATCGCAGCTTCATTTCGAAGTCTGGACGGCCGAACAATTGCATCCGACGTGGTCCAGAGGTGGCAAAGGAGTTCAATGAACAAACCGCGGAAGAGCAATTCCGCAGGGTCTGTCTAGCCCTTACCGACTCTTGCGTTTAGACCAGCCCACTCGACGAAGCGCGCAAGACGCCTCGCCCAACGCTGGCGGTACATCCGGGTCACGAAACCGGTCTGCCACGCGATCACGACCCATGCACAGCGGATCTTTTCGTGAAGTCCGATGGGTGCTCGACCTACCGCCCGCAACCGCTCCGAGAAAAGTCTAAGATTCGGCCAGATCAGCATGCCCTTGCGCAGCCGGGGGTCGTACCACGCAGCCCGATCCCTCAGGTTGCGATTCGCTTCGGTAGACTTGGCCGCGTGGAATCGGCGATAGAACAGCGCTTCGGGCACCTCCGCCCAACGTCCCTGCATCGCTAGTTCGGCAAGCAGGACATGATCGGCAGCAACGTAGGCGCCATGCAGCGCCGTACGTCGCAGGGCGTCCAGCCGGATCAATCCGAGCACCGGATTGCACAGGTAAACATTGGTTAGAAAGTGCCGGAGCCTCGCGTGAGCCGCCGCCTCGCCGAGTGCCAGCCTGTCGTCGTAGTGAGAGGTGATTCCCCCCGCAGCGTCGATCAGTACGGTGCGCGGGTAAGCCAGCACCGCAGCGGGGCTGGATTCGAGTGCCGCGACACACCGCTCGAGATGACGGGGTTCGCAAAGGTCATCATAGTGATGCCATCGGAAGTAGCGTCCACGAGCTTCCATGATCAGGAAGTTGTGATTCCACGCAGCGCCCCTATTGACGTCGTGACGGAAGTAGCGGATCCGCCGATCCTTGTCGGCGTAACTCCGGCATATCTCCTCCGTTCCGTCGGTTGAGCCGTTGTCCGAGATTACAATCTCGAATCGTTCGAAAGTTTGCGCAAGCAGCGAATCGAGCGCAGAGACCAAGTAGAGCGCGCCATTAAACAACGGCATTCCCAAGGTTACGACAGGTGCTGCAACGTCAACTTGGCTCTCTGCGCTCATTGCAAACAGTTCTGGCAGTTTGTTTGTTATCCGACGGTGCGACGTTGCGCCGGCTTCGTCCAGCGGAGGTCACTGCTGAGTCTCCCCTCGTTCTGAAGAGACCTTACGCGTTTGATGCGAAGGTAGCGAGTGCTCTCGAACTCATCGAGAGTAAGACCATGCCCCTTGTATGCTTCATAAAGCTCGGCGATGCCTTGGGGAACCGTCCACCTCGGTTGCCACTCCGGGAGCTTCTGCTTGATTTTCTCGAAGCTCACTCGATAGTCCCGCTTGTCCGGTGCAGCGCCTGCGCCAAGAGTGACGACGCTACGTGGTACTCGCTCCTCGACCATCCGCGCCAAGTCCCTGATTTGGTAGTTCTCTTCGGTCCTTCCAACGTTGAACGCCTCGTTGAAGACGTTTTCGCGAGGCGCTTCCAGAACGGCGAGGAACGCCCTCGAAATATCTTCGATGTGGACCAATGGCCGCCACGGTGAACCATCGCTTTGCAGCAGAACCTTGCCGGTGGTGAAAGCATATCCCGTGAGGTTGTTGACAACAATGTCGGCGCGAAGACGCGGCGACACCCCATACGCGGTCGCGTTACGAAGATAAGTCGGGCAGAAGTTGGAATCCGCAAGGCGCGACACATCCTGTTCCACCAGCACCTTGGACTCTCCATAGGGGGTAACCGGGAAAAAGTCTGCCTTCTCGTCGACATAGTCATCCCCGCCCGCCCCATAAAGGCTGCAGGACGAAGCGAAGATGAACCGCTTAACACCAGCTTTTTTCGCGGCCTCGGCCAAGCGAACAGATGCCAAGTGGTTGATATCGTAAGTGACCTGTGGATTCACATCACCTAGCGGATCGTTCGAGAGCGCCGCCAGATGCATGACGGCGTCAAAGCCTTTTAAGTGGCGAGGTTCGACATCCCGTAGATCTACCTGCACCGCCGGAAACTCCCTGCCGGGATCGCTGAAGTCGCATCCCACGAATAATCCGATGTCAAGGCCGACGACTTCATGTCCGGCCTGACGGAGCAGGGGTGCCAAAACGCAACCGATATAACCTTCGTGACCTGTGACGAGAATCTTCAATGTTGCTCCTTCGACGTCAAGAAATAGGCCGTGCAGGTCGCCCGATACGCCGGGCTGCTGAAGCCAGAGAGAGTATGGAAGCACACTGCGATGGGATTGATGGCTGGAGTGACATGCGAGCAGCCGGTAGAAGCAGTTTCAGTCGATCTTTTGTTGGGTGAGTACGCCGTAAAATCGGCCCGGCCTCAAGGGGGTTACCACACTTTCCAGGGAGGATCACCGGATTGCCAAAGTTCCTCAAGGTAGTTCTTCTCGCGGAGGGTGTCCATACACGACCAGAAGCCGTAGTGGCGGTAGCCCATCAACTGACCTTCTAACGCGAGTCTCTCGACAGTTTCCTGCTCCCAGACAGTATTATCGTCGCTGATGTAGTTCAGCGCCTTGACGTCCAGAACAAAGAAACCACCGTTAATCCATCCCTCACCTTCATATGGCTTCTCAAAGAACTCGGTCACGCGATCTCCCGAGAAAGCCAGTCGGCCGAAGCGCGCTGGCGAACGAACCGTGGTTACGGTCGCAAGCTTGCCATGGCTCTTGTGAAATGCAATGAGACGCGAGATATCGATATCAGCAACACCATCGCCGTAAGTGAAAAGAAACGTGTCGTCGTCACCGATCCATTTCGCCAAACGCTTCAGACGGCCTCCCGTCTGCGTGTGTAGGCCGGTGTCAGCCAAGTACACCGTCCAAGGTGGCTGAGTGGATCCATCGTTGTGAATGGTGGTGCGGCCATCAGACAGATTGACCGAGATGTCGCTATTCAAAGCATAGAAGTTGAGGAAGTATTCCTTGATCATCTCGGCACGATAACCCAAGGCAATGCCGAAGTTGTTGATGCCGTGAGCGCTAAAGATGTTGAGGATGTGCCACAGAATCGGTTTCCCACCGATCTCGACCATCGGCTTTGGTCGGAGAACTGTTTCTTCAGAAAGGCGTGTTCCAAATCCGCCCGCTAGGATGATGGCTTTCATTGCGACTTCCCTTTTCCGATCTCTATCGACAAGAATCGCCTTGCTTGCACCGTGGGTTGATCATACGTCGTTGTTGCTTTGCATTAGGCACTTGGTGCAGGCAAGCGACTCAGAGCCGGGATGATAGCTGGGAGGTAACTGTGGGCGGCCTCCGGGCGACGGAGGGACTGTTAGGTCTTGACGGGGGCGCCGACGGGTGTAGTACCAACGACAAAGCCCTCGGTGAGGAGGGCTTTGGGTGGGGGTAGGTGAGCCTGGCGGTGACCTACTTTCGCGCGGGCAATCCGCACTATCATCGGCGCTGCGTCGTTTCACGGTCCTGTTCGGGATGGGAAGGGGTGGGTCCAACGCGCTATGGCCGCCAGGCAATTCGGGTGTCGCTACCTTGGGAACGGCCCGCCGGGGGCGGTGTTCTTCAAGGGGCGACGGATTCGGAAGGATAAGTCAAAGGGGTATTGGATTGCAGCCGCCTTTATTCCCTGATGTTCGGGGTTATAGGATCAAGCCGCACGGGCAATTAGTACCGGTTAGCTCAAACGATTGCTCGCCTTCCACATCCGGCCTATCAACGTCCTGGTCTCGGACGACCCTTGAGGGAGACCACCTTTATGCGCACGAGCTTTTGCCGATCGTGCCTGCATGTTTCCCGGTGTGTGCTGTGATGCGTCTCGCCCTTGGGCAGGGCTCGGGCATCGAGCATCCGGGCTGCGCTGTAATGATGCGCATAAAGGTGATCTCCGGGGAAGTCTCATCTTGGGGCATGTTTCGCGCTTAGATGCTTTCAGCGCTTATCACTTCCGCACTTAGCTACCCGGCGATACGACTGGCGTCATAACCGGTACACCAGCGGTGCGTCCACTCCGGTCCTCTCGTACTAGGA
>JAEUMW010000344.1 GCA_016791345.1 Betaproteobacteria bacterium
CTCACCGTTCCCCGGATTCGGGCAACCACGAAGCCGATGGATCTCGTCGTCCTCGGTCTGCTCCTGATCCAGCTCGTTCTCGGGCTCGCGAGCATCGCCGTCTCCTGGGGACATCGCGACGGCAGCGAAATGGTGAAGCTCATGATGTGGGCACAGCACATCGTCACCTTCCGCAGCGATGCGGCAGGCTTCATCACGGACGTCGCCCCGATCTTCAAGCTGCACCTGCTGCTCGGGATGACGATCTTCGTCGTGTTCCCCTTCTCTCGGCTGGTTCATATCTGGAGCGGTTTCGGCTCGCTCGCATATCTGGCGCGCCCCTATCAGATCGTGCGCGGCCGCAGTTGAGTCGATTGGCCGCAAAGTACGGAGGGCGTGCACTCGGGTTGAGCTAGATCAACACGGGGTGGGCGCAACTGCGCTCTAATTACACGTTTCACCTTGGGATCGACCTGCGTGGATCACATCGCCTTTCCCCCACTCGTTATCAAGGGCACACGCCTGCTGCCGATCGTGCAGGGCGGCATGGGCGTGGGCGTGTCCGGACACAGGCTCGCCGGAAACGTGGCCCGCCAGAACGCGGTCGGCACCATCGCGAGCGTCGATCTGCGCCGGCACCACGAAGACCTGATGGCGGCGACAGGCCGCTGCCGGGACCGCGCCGCGATCGAGCAGGCGAACCTGGTGGCGCTCGACCGCGAGATTCGCGCCGCGCGCGCCATCGCGGACGGTCGCGGCATGATCGCGGTGAACGTCATGCGCGCCGTTTCCCAGTATGCCGACTACGTGCGTCAATCGTGCGCGAGCGGCGCCGATGCCATCGTGATGGGCGCCGGGCTGCCGCTCGACCTGCCCGAGCTGACGGCGGCGTTCCCCGACGTCGCGCTGATTCCGATTCTGTCGGATGCGCGCGGCGTTTCCATTCTGCTCAAGAAGTGGTTGCGAAAAAATCGTCTGCCCGATGCGATCGTGCTGGAACATCCGCGCTACGCAGGCGGACACCTCGGGGCGGCGAGCGAAACGGACGTCGGCGATCGGCGTTTCGATTTCGACGTGGTGCTGCCAGCGGTGTTCGAGGTGCTGCGGGATCTCGGGATCGAGCGTGAGCGCATTCCGCTGATTGCCGCCGGCGGGATCAACAGTCACGAAAAGTTCGTGTCGCTCATCGGTCTTGGCGCCGCTGCGGTCCAGCTCGGGACGCCGTTCGCGGTCACCGAGGAAGGCGATGCGCATCCCAATTTCAAGCGCGTGCTGGCGGAGGCGAAGCCCGAGGACATCGTGACCTTCATGAGCGTGGCGGGGCTGCCTGCGCGCGCAGTGCGCACGCCCTGGCTTGCGCGCTACCTCAAGCGCGTCGAGCAGTTGCGCGCCCACGCCTGCGAGAAGGCACACAAGTGCACGCTCGCCTGGGACTGCCTCATCCAGTGCGGATTGCGCGACAGCATCGCGAAGTTCGGACAGTTCTGCATCGACAATCAGCTTGCCGCCGCGCTCCGCGGTGATGTCGAGAAGGGCCTCTTCTTCCGCGGCTCCGAGTCGCTGCCATTCGGCGCGGCGATCCGCCCGGTGCGTGAACTGATCGGCTATTTCCTCACCGGACAGAAGCCGGAAGGGGTCGCCGCTTGAAATCCCTGGGCGGCGGCGGATTACTCCCCGCCGCGAGCGGCGCGACGCAGCTTCCCATTGGCATCGGCATCGCGGGCAACCTCGGCAAGACGCGCGAGATTGCCGGTGCAGACATCGCGCTTGCAGTGCATGAGGACGCCTGCGCGCTTGAACTGCGCCACGATGCGGCTGGCGGATTCGGTGGTGATGCCGAGGATCGCGCCCATGTCCTCGCGGCTGATCAGCGTGATGGCGTCAGTGCCGTGGTTGCGGGCAAGGAAAAGCAGCAGGCGCGCAACGCGCCCGTGCGCCGATCCCGTGGAAAGGTCGGTCAGCACCGCTTCGGCTTCGTTGAGGGAACGATGGAACTGCCGCAGGAGCTGACGATGGAAGTCCGGGATCTCGCGGTCGAGCTGTTCGAGCAGATCGACCGGCACCCGACACAGAACGCCGCGCGTGAGCATGACTGCGGTGTGATGGTACGGCTCGGCGAACAACGCTTCGAGGCCGGCGGTAACCCCTGGCTTGAGGATGCGCACGATGCGCTCGTCTCCGTTCTGCAGGCAGTGCGAGAGCTTGAGGAGGCCGTGCCGCACCACGTAGACGACGGGACTTTTCTCGGCGCTCTGGTAGATGGTCGTGCCGGGCGCATAGAGCAGATGGTCGACCTCCCGCAGGACTTCGCCTGCCCGCTGCTCGGAAAGCCCCGCGAAGAGATCGAGGGCACGCACCGGGCACGGACCGCATTCGACTTCTTGATTCCGCAGAGCATGTGGAGAACGAAGCTCTTTCTCGGTAAAGATGTTCATCCTCGCCTCTCGGGGGGCGGTAAGCGCATTGCCCTCCGCCCGAAACTCGGCACGTTAGCGCGATTATAGTTTCAAAGCGCAGCACAATTGACCTACCTCAATGACAATTTCCGCAGAATTCCGTACTGTTCAGCCTAGCCGGGGTGTAACGATATTGACTCACAGTCTGTACCATGTGCGAGTCGTCGCGATGTGATTTCGTGACGACCAAGGGGCAGCGTGGACCAGTTGTTCTCGAACAAAATAAGGCGTTACGTCGGGAGGAGAAGATGAGTGAGACCCAGGAGGAGTCGACGTCCGGCCGTAGTGGCCGGGCGCGCAGCGCGTCGCCCAGGGCAACGGCCGTTACGTCTGAGAAACGACGCGGCGCGGCAAAGCCTCAACCGCCTGTAGAGGCGGAGATGGTCATCCCGCAGCAATCGCCGACAGAACCCTGCGGTCGCGACCGGATGATCGCGGAAGCGGCCTACTTCCGCGCTGAACGCCGCGGCT
>JAEUMW010000345.1 GCA_016791345.1 Betaproteobacteria bacterium
GCTGCTCGTCGGCGCCGGCATCATCTTGTTCGGGCTCCTGACCCTTCTCTGGGAGTGGCGCAAGCACAAGCGTGCGGCGGCATCGCACGGGGGGTAGTGTTGGCGGGCTGCCGCCGCTGGGCCGCGTTTCCGGACCCAGAATCGATCGGTTCGGGGATGGCGAGGTTGCGACAAATCTCCCTCGCAAGAGGATCGTTGATCTCCCTGTGGCGCGTCACTGCGCTGCGTGTGTTCAGCGTAGGGTGTACGCCATCAGGGTCGACCACTCTTCCCGAAAAAGACTGCAACGCTGTGCGATAAGGTATCGCAAGAGATCACGAACGCGACCTCGGCGAGGGCTGTGGCGAGGTCGCGCTGCCGTATGCGCTGGCACGCAGGTATCCGAACGCCGGACGCGAATGGGCCTGGCAATACATCTTCCCGTCGGGCAACCGATCTATCGATCCCCTCACCGGCGTCATTCGCCGCCACCATCTCGATCCGCAGACGATCCAGCGCGCGATCCGCAAGGCGGCCCGGGCCGTCGGCATCGACAAACCTGCGAGCTGCCACACGCTGCGGCATTCGTTCGCAACCCATTTGCTGCGCGGCGGTTACGACATCCGAACGGTGCAGGAGCTGCTCGGCCATTCCGACGTGAGCACGACGAGGATCTACACGCACGTGCTCAACCGCGGCGGCAAAGGGGTGCGCAGCACGCTCGATCTGGGGGCGTTGTCGCCTTTACCCAGATACAGCCTCGTCCGCTGACTGACTGCATTGCGCCCCCGCGTGCAGCAGCGCCACCCGCAGCACCCCGGCACGTCCGACGGCGAACGCGCAAGCCATGGCGTGCCGCTCGGCGGTCGCTTCGCCCGCGTTGATTCATATCAATTTCAGGCCCTGTGCGCAGCCTGTAGCATGCGATCGGACGCCAATGCGAGGTGCTTTTGGCCCGCGTCTGCCAACGAGGACATCCCCGATTGCTTAGAGCGATTCAGCGCGCCGGACAGTGGTTCTTCCTCAGGGTCGAGTCGGTCTTCAACCTCGCATTCGGCGACCGGCTGAACCCTCTGTACTATCTCGGCCCGATCAGTTACTTCATGTTCTGGATCGTGGTCGTCACGGGCCTGGTCGAATACATCTTCTTCAAGACCAGCGTCAGCGGTGCGTACTCGTCGGTCGAAGGGCTCACGGCGCAATGGTGGTTCGGCGGCATCCTGCGCAGCCTGCACCGATACGCATCCGACGTCATGGTGCTCACCATGGTGCTGCACCTGCTGCGCCACTTCACCTTCGATCACTATCGCGCGTTCCGCTGGTTCTCGTGGATCACCGGGCTGGTCGTGCTCTGGCTGGTGTACGCGGCAGGCATCAACGGCTACATGCTGCCGTGGGACAAGTACGCGCAGTTCGCGGTGGTGGCGACCATGGAGTGGTTCGACTGGCTGCCGATCTTCAACGGCACGCTGATCCGCAACTTCATCTTCCCCGAGAACGTCAACGACCGACTCTTCTCGCTGCTGTCATTCCTGCACATCGGCATCCCGCTCGGTGTGCTGGTGCTGCTGTGGGTGCACACGCACCGCGTGCCGCACGCGCGCACCAGCCCGCCGCGCCCGATCGCGATCACGCTGGTGGTAGCGCTGGCCGCGCTTTCGCTGATCAAGCCCGCCGTGAGCCAGGGCCCCGCGGATCTGTCGAAGGCGGTGACGTCGGTCGACATGGACTGGTTCTACCTGCCGGTCTATCCGCTGCTGTATCGCTGGTCACCCGGCGAGCTGTGGGCCTTCGTCGGCGGCTTGACCCTGCTCGTCGCACTGCTGCCGTGGCTGCCGCCCAAGCGCCGGCGCGGCCCGAAGGAGGGCTATCACGTGATGGTCCACCCCGACCATCGCATCGTCACCGCACGCGAGGGCGAAACGCTGCTCGACGCCGGACTGCGCGAAGGGATTTCGCTGCCCTATGAATGCCGCAACGGGGGCTGCGGCGTGTGCAAGGCGACGATCACCTACGGTACCGTCGACTACGGAGCGCATCAGGAAAGCGTACTCACCGCCGAGGAAAAGCAGGCGGGCAAGGCGCTGCTCTGCTGCGCCACGGCGCTCTCCGATATCGAGCTCGAATACGTGCCGACCGTCGCGCCGGGGGGCATCGCAGCGAAGACATACGTCGCGACGGTGGTAGAGATGAAGCGCCTGTCCCACGACGTGATGCAGGTGTTCCTGCGGCTGCCGCAGGGCGAAAGGCTCGCCTTCTACGCCGGCCAGTACATCAACGTCCTGCTCGACGACGGCGCGAAGCGCAGCTTCTCGTTCGCCACCGCGCCGCACGTGCACGACCTCATCGAGCTGCAGATCCGCCTGATGCCCGGCGGCCGGTTCACGACGCACGTGTTCAGCGAGATGAAGGTGGGCGATCAGGTCCGCTTCGAAGGTCCGCTGGGCGCCTTCTTCCTGCGCGAGGACAGCACCAAGCCGATCATCTTCGTCGCCGGCGCCACCGGCTTCGCGCCGGTGAAGAGCATGGTGGAGCACGCCTTCCATACGAAGCTCAAGCGCAAGATGATCCTGTACTGGGGGGTGCGCAGCCTGCGTGACCTCTACCTCGGCGACCTCGCGGCGCAATGGGCGAAGGAGCATCCGAACTTCACCTTCGTACCGGTGCTCTCCGAACCCGCGCCCGAGGACCACTGGAGCGGCCGCACCGGGCTCGTCCACGAGGCGATACTGCAGGACTTCCCTGACCTCTCCGCACATCAGGTCTATGCCTGCGGATCGGTCGCCATGGTGGAAGCGGCACACCCCGCTTTCGTGTCGCGGGGCATGTCCGAGCACGACTGCTTCTCCGATGCCTTCAAGCTCGCGCCGCAGATCAAATCCGGCATCGGCGACCTAGTCAAGCTCGGCGGGGGACGCTGATGGACAAGCTGCGCATCGCCGCGCAACTCGTGCTGTACGTACCGTTGATGTTCGTGGTCGGCTATTTTTCGACCTCTCCGCGGTACCAGGTCACCCAGCCGGACGAGGCGCTCGTGCGCGTGAGCTTCAGCCATGCCGCGCAGCGCTTGCAGGAGTGCCGCCAGCGCTCGGACGAAGAGCTCGCCAAGCTGCCGCCCAACATGCGCGTACGCGAGGACTGCCCGCGGGAACGCGCGCCGACGCACTTCCAGCTCGAGATCGACGGCGAGCTGAGGGTGGATCGCGTGATCGTACCATCCGGTCTCAACCGGGACGGCCCCGCCCCCCTCTATTCACGGCTGACGGTGC
>JAEUMW010000346.1 GCA_016791345.1 Betaproteobacteria bacterium
GAGTGCCGGAAGCACGAGAAAAAGCACGCAGAGTGCAAGGCGTGCGCGGACGCCTGTGCAACCTGTCTCAAGGAGTGCCAGAACCTGGCTGCCTGATTCCGGCTTTAGGTCGATCGATTCCGTTCTATGCGCGCGAACCGAAAGTACGCTCACACGGTCGCGAGATTGATTCCCACGGCGACTACGTTCCACGCGATGATGGGGCGAGAGGCGATCAGCAGGCCGTAATAAACCCACAAGATCTGAAAAGCGCCCATGATCCCCGCCATGGTCGGGTTCATACCCTTGCTCGAACGCCGCTTGAACATCTTGATCAGGTCGGGCAAGGCGGCGAAGGTCGTTCCGAGTCCGGCCGCGAAGCCAACAACCTCGGAGCGTCGAAGCGACGGGATCAACAGGCTTGCCGTATCCTGTAGCGCCGCGCCCTGACAGCCGCAGAGCACGATCGCGCTCAGCATTGCGAGCCCGCACATGACGCGATCGACGCATCGGTTCTTCAGCATGATCACTCCTCGCAACTCGGCCTGTCGTCGAAGCACCGCCGGGTCCCGCGTCACAGGTGCTTACATGGCAACCTGATCGCAGGGCGGTGCCTCCGGCGCCGCGCGCACGTCACTAGTGCGGCGCCCTCGATGGTGACTCGCCAGCGTCGCCGATGTGCGACCGCGCGGGCCATCGTCTCTTCCGGCGAAACGCCGGCTACACCACTGCTGCGTCGCCGTCCGGCGACGTTGTGTCGCATTGACCACGCATCCCCAAAGCATGCGATGTCCGCGTAAGCGACTGTTCCTTCACGACTAGTTTGCTGTCGGCACGCGGGGTGCGCAGCTTCTTGTTTGACGCAGCCGCGGGACAGGGAGGCTGCGGCTGGTACGTCCGTCAATGTTTCCACGGAGGAACCTGTCATGAAGCGTTCGATTTCCTTTCCGACCCTTGCTACCGTTTCACTCATCGCAGGCCTGCTGATTGCGCTGAGCGCTGCGCTCGCCCAACCGGTGGAAGACAGCGGTGCGCAGACGCGACCCTACGTCGATCCCATGGTAATTGGAGACTCCACCCTTGCCAGATGCACGTCCATGTTCCGCATCCTCGACGCGAACCATGACGGCTACATCACCCGGGACGAAGCGAGGAAGTCGGCCGAGACGACCGCCGTCTGGAAGCGACTCGACGACGATCTCAACGATCGGCTCTCGTTCGACGAGTTCTGCGCGGCAAATGCGCCCGGCCCCTGACCGCCTCCAGGGGGCGAGCGGCCCGACAGTCACACGCGCCGAATCTGCTGTCGGAAATCGTGCATGGGCGGCGCTTCGCGCATAATGCTCGAACGTACCGGTCGCCTCCCGCTGGTGGAAACACCGGCGGTACGGTGCCCGGACAACGTCGAGTCCCCACCATCGAGCAAAGGACGGCATCATGTTTCATCACCTCACGCTTGCCGCACTGGCAACGCCACTCATCGTCGCCTGCGCAGCCTCCCCCGCCGTGAAGGTGCCGGAGAAGCTGCAGCCTGGGGCGAACGAATCGCTGTCGATGATCGTTCCCGCGAAGGGTGTGCAGATCTACGAGTGCCGC
>JAEUMW010000347.1 GCA_016791345.1 Betaproteobacteria bacterium
GTTGCGGGGTGCGCTGCACACGGCGACGGCACCGTCGGCAGCGGACAGAAGGCGCGGCGGCAGCAGTCGCGCGAGCGTTTTCCAGGTATCCGGGTAGCGCTCCAGATAGGCGATGCGCTCGCGGCTGAACCATTCGTAGCGGTCGGCCAGCGTCGCCGTCGACACGCGATAGCCGAGCCCGTCCACACGCGTCGCCGCCTGCGGTACGCGACCGAACATCCAGTCCAGCATGACGTTCCCGAATTCGGAGTTGAAGTGCTCGGGGTCCTGCCAGTAGCTCATGAGCGCTGGCGACAGCGGCTCTGTCGTGTACGGCCCATAGCCCTGGAAGTCCCAGATCTCGATGGAGGCAGGCGGCGCCGGCGGATGCTGCTCCAGGTAGCGCGCCAGGTGCCACAGCGCCCGCCACCGCTCCATCCCGCGACCGCAGAGATAGTCGGTCTCGACGCTCAAGACATGTCGCGGATAGATCGGCAGGCGCAGCGTCACGTTGCGACCGGAGACGCTTTCGACGATGCGCGCCAGGCCCGCGACATCGAACGGCGCGTCCGCCGCAACCATCAGCGGCGGCACGGGCAGCGCAGTCGAGCGCTGCAGATGGGCGAGGCTGCAGTCCGCTGCATCGTGCAGCACCGACGCGAAGAACTGGCCGAAGCGGCGCTCGACGCCCGGGTCGAAGCGTGAGTAGTAATACAGCCCCTCCCGTGTGTGGCTGCCGCGCTCGGTTCGCCGCTGATGCGCGACCGTCTCGATGGCGGCTCCGAGCGCACGCGGCGAGAGCAACAACGCAGTCCAGGCCGTCTCGCGCATCTCGGCAATGCTTGTCGAGCAGTCGAATGCCGGCAGCGGCTGCGCGTGAATGCCGAGCACGATGCGCTGCGCCGGTGTCGCTTCCAGCACGTATTCCAGCGCGCAGAAGTTCATCTGCCACGGCGCGCCGGCAAGCGCGAAGTTGTAGCTGCGCACCGTGCCGTCGCTGGTAAGGGCCGGGTGCAGGGGATCGAAGCCGATCTCGGCGAAGGAGCTGCCGAGTATCACCGCTTCGGGCTGCTCGGCCACCACCACCGCCGGTTTGACGTTGCGCTCGAAGCGCCGAAACTTGGTCTTGATCGCGTTGAAGCCGGCGATCTCGACATCGCGGAAATACCAGAACGGATCCACGATGCGCGTGAAGGCGGCGGTGACGACGAGCAGCGCGACCACGCCGGTCAGGACGACGCACACATAGCGCGAGGCACCGCGGCCCGTCACCGCCGGGTTCCCATGGCGGCAGGCGGTGCAGCGGTCGCCTCGCCGACCCCGCTTCCCGCCAGCAGTTCGGCGAGCCGATGCGTGCGCCGCGTGCGCGCCGCCGGCCGCAGGTGATTCACGGAATCCGAGAACTCGCCGTAGGGGTAGAGGAAATCCTGCGGCTCGCCCACCACCTGGAACGTGCCGCGTTCTCGCAACTGCGCGACAGTTGCGTCGATCAGCTTCTGGTTGAGCGCGTACTCGGCCTCCGGAAACACGCCGAAGGTGAGCAGCACCCGCGCGCCGCGCGCCTTGAGGCGTGCCGTGATTTCGTTGAGCTGATCGACCACCTCGGACTTGAACGCGTCGGTCGGATACACCTGGTTGCGCCCGGCGAGCTGGTCCGGTGCCGCCGGCCGGATCTCCTCGCTGCCATCGCCCCAGCGGTTGACCACCAGCTGATAGCGCATGTAGCCGTTGCCCGCGAGCGAATGATTGCCCTTGAAGGGAAGCGCGAAGAGCGCCCCCAGCTTGTCGCGCATCAGCATCAGGAAGTCGGCGAGGAACACCTGCGGCCGCTCGGCGGAATAGTAGAAGTGCCATGCCGCCCGTGGGTCGACCGCCAGGAACCACCGATAGTAGTCCTTGGAGAAGGGCGCGATCCCCGTGAAGAGCAGTTCGTATTCCGGCACGAGGACGACGGTATCGCCGGGGCGCAGATGCGGCATGATGACTTCCAGCGGCGCCAGCAGACCGAGACCCCCGAAGACCCCCATGTTGACCACCGGAACGTGCAGGGCCTGTTCGAGCACGGGGCTGTCGACGCCGAACATGAGATTGCTGCCGCCGACCAGAATCACGCGCGGGGCAGGTGTGGCGTCGAGCATCACGCGCTTGTCGATGAGCATCGCAAGCTGGTGCTT
>JAEUMW010000348.1 GCA_016791345.1 Betaproteobacteria bacterium
TGATAGTCGAGGGGCAGCGTGGTTAAGCCTGGCGCAGGCGGTGTGAACCCTGCCATGGCATCCACCAGGGTCTGGACCTGTGAGTGCAGCAGGATCCTGTCGCCGTCCATGGTCTCGAAGCGCTCGACGCGGCGCGCGGCACTCCGATACCAGTCGCGGAGAACGTATGCATCCGAGGTGCCGATGACGCTGGCCTCGAGATCGTCGTCGACTCGCCGAAACCAGATCTGATCGTACTCGATTCCGGTGAGAAACACGGCACGGTCGGTGTTGCCCGACGTCGAGTCGTTCTCGACGATGGTATCGGTGCCGTAGCCAGGGCCGAGCACGTAAGTGTCGTTACCCAGGCCGCCCACGAGCGTGTCGGCACCGCCGAGACCATCGAGGCGATCGTCACCCGCCCCGCCGGCGAGCCTGTTGTTTGCGCCATTCCCCGTGAGCACGTTGGCGAGATCATTGCCGGTTCCGTTGATCGCACGCTCACCGGTGAGGGTCAGGTTTTCGAGGTTCTCGTCGAGCGTGTAGCCGACGCTTGCGAGGACGCTATCCGTGCCTTCGTCAGCGTACTCGATCACGAGGTCGGCCCCTTGCGCGACGATGTAGGTATCGTCGCCCCGCCCACCCGACATCTCGTCTGCACCACCGCGGCCGTCGAGCCAGTTGTTGCCGGCATTGCCGATGAGAATGTTAGGAAGATTGTTTCCTGTTCCGCTGAAATCACCGGTACCGGTCAGCGTCAGGTTCTCGATGTGCTTGCCCAGGGACCAGCTCTGACCGGCGACGACGGTGTCCACACCCTGCCCCAGGCGCTCGGTCACGAGGTCGCCGGCACCGACGAAGTAAGTGTCGTCGCCGGGGCCGCCGGCGAGCGTGTCCGGACGGGAACCCCCACGCAGGAAGTCGTCACCGTCGGAGCCGAGGATGTGCCGCGGTGCATTCTCAAGCACAAGCACCTGCCGGATCGTGAACTCGGTGCCGTCAGCGAATGCGAACACTTCGACGCCAGTGCCGATCGGGTCGTCGGCACGCGCGAGCGTGATCGTAATCCGGTCGCCATCCGGATGATCGAGATAGAGAAGGTCTGGCTTTCCGTCAGCCTGACTTATCGAGACCGTCAGCGCCTCGGGATGCCACGTTTCCGCGAGTTCCACGCGGTCGACCCACACCGCATTGCCGTAGTACGGCTCGATCGCCGCGTAGTCATTGCCCGCGATGATGGGCAGCGGCGGCAGCGGCTCGACATAGACGAAGCGATCGAGATAGTGACTTTCCTCCCGAGCTATCTCCGCCTCATATCGCTCGATCTTCTTTCGCACATCGTACGCGGTATCTCCCAATACAGTGGGTGGATCACCCGTCCCATCCCATGCGAGGAGGACGGCATATTCCTCACGGGCGCGTTCCAACCAGTATCTGGGTGAGTGCAGAACCCACTCGAGACCGTCTTGCGGACTATCGAAGAGCACCGGTACTTCACCGATATCGAGTCCGAATTCGGCGAATGCCACACGGTCAAGGTACGATCCCCCTCCCCTCTCACGCACTTCCAGGTCGCTGAAGTTGGAAGTATTGAAGTAGGTATGCCGGTAGCGGTCGAAGTCCTCGCCAGTATCGGTGATCCAATCGCTACCTTCCCCAACGCGGGCGTAAGTATCGGCACCGGCACCACCCGACAATTCGTCCCGGCCCGCCCCGCCGATGAGAATGTCGTTCCCAGCGCCGCCCACCAGCGAGTCGTTGCCCTTGTTTCCGTACAACAGACTACCCAGACGCCCATAGCCGCGGGTCGCATCGGTCAGCACATACGCGGGTTCGTCATCAACGACAATGAGATCGGCACCCGCCCCGCCGTCGATTACGCTGTAGTCCGACGCCCGAATCAAGTTGTCGCCGGCACCACCGCGAATTTCCTCGATGTTGAGGTATGCAGTCTCGTACGTGGTCGCGTTCGTGATCCGTACCACGCTTTCCACCGGAACGTAGCGTGCAACCGCAGACACGTCGGTCGACCCGGACGTTTCTGGAACCCAGAAACCTTGCAGCGACGACGCTTGCATCGACGAGTAGTCACCAGCAGCGCGAGACACCCCAATACCAGACTCGGGCATCGTCGTCGCAGAGACGGCCCCGGATGCCGGCACGAACCTCCAGCCAATGCCAGTCTGTTTCAGCGCCTTTGTCACACCCTGTGAGCCAGGCTTAACCGACACGACGTGCAGTTCCGTTTGGCTCGATTCCGAGCGCGTATCTGCCTCAAACGCCGGCGAAGTACGTTGGATCATGGAGTCGTCGCTCGCCCGCTGCACTATGCGAATCCCGTAACGGGAATAGGTCGTGTGCGTGTACGTTCCCTCCCCGTCGTAAACAGTGCCGGAAACTTGAAATTCATCGGGGCCGGTGCTCCCGAATCCGATCTTGCCGAGGGAAGTGAAGTATGCAGCCTTGACCTGCATCTCATAGTTGGTAATGGCAACGGCGACCGGGCCGCCCGGCACCGATGATGATGACGCGATCACATCCCCCAACAGACGCGTCTCGCCGGAGGCGGACACGACGTGCCAATCCGTCTCCGTGGCAAAGTAACCTGCGATGGTGATTGCACTTTCCGGGTTGTTGCGGAGGGTAAGCGTGAGATCGTTGCCCGTGCGCGCTGTCACCAAGTCGTTGAAGTCGATCGCGGGCCCGACGCGCAGGTAACTCGCGTCGACGCCATCCTCTTCGATGCGATCGGCACCTGCTCCCCAGCCGAAGGCGTACGTATCCTCGCCCGCGCCGCCAACGAGCAGGTCGTTCCCGGCTCCACCATCGAGAAGGTCGTCACCAGCTTCGCCATAGAGGCGGTCATGACCTGCGCCACCGCGCAGTACATCGTCGCCCGCGCCGCCATAGAGGAAATCGTCGCCATCCGAGCCAACCAGCACGTCCGCTGCACCCGCGCCAGTGGCCGTGTCGTTGCCTATACCGCCCTTGACCGAAAGCGGTCCCAAGGTATTGAGGAGGTCCCGCTGTGTGAGCACCGAGCCATCGGTGAACCGGTACGCGCTGACAGACCCGAGCAGGCCGTCGCGGATAGCAAGCACGTCGCCTTCGCCATATGCCAAGGATAGATAGGTCGCCCCATCGTCCCCGAGATAGGTATCGACGGCCAGACCGGACGCAGTGACCCCGGTGCCAAAGGTTACGACATTGATCCCGGAGCGATCCTCGATGGTGTCCCAGCCGTCGCCGAGCGAAAACACGTACTCGTCATCTCCTCCATCACCGAAGAGGAGATCGTCGCCGGTCCCGCCAATCAGCGTGTCGCCCCCTTCGTTCCCGAAGAGCACGTCGTCACCCTCGAGCCCGACGAGTGCGTTCGCCGCGTCATTGCCAGTGAGTACGTTCGCTAGTGCATTACCGGTCGCATCGAGCGCGGCACCTCCGGTAAGTCTCAGTGCCTCCAGGTTCGCGCCGAGTGTTGCTGAAAAGTCCGCGACGACGGTATCGAAGCCTTCCCCTGCGAGTTCATGGAGGATGTCTTTTGCATCGACGGTATAGATGTCGTCCCCCAACCCGCCGTGCAGGGT
This sequence comes from Betaproteobacteria bacterium, assembly GCA_016791345.1. Classification (NCBI taxonomy): domain Bacteria; kingdom Pseudomonadati; phylum Pseudomonadota; class Betaproteobacteria; species Betaproteobacteria bacterium. The sequence goes on from JAEUMW010000348.1 coordinate 3,567, forward strand.
GTCGCTTCCCGCGCCACCAATGAGTTCGTCGTTGCCGTCCCCACCGTCGAGCAGATCTTCCCCCGCGCCGCCAACCAGGCGGTCGTCGCCAGCAAGGCCGTGCAGTGTGTCGTTGCCCGCGTAAGCTTTGAGCGCATCGCCGATGGACGTCCCCACAAGCGTCACATCCATCCTGAACGCCTGGTCCATCAGAGTCGAGAGGGACATGCGTTCGCCATTTGCGAGTTCGAACTTAGGATCGAGTGCATCGAGCTGAGTGAGGCTACCTCCCAGGAAGAGTCCTGTCGGCGCTGCCTCGGTGCTCTTGATCAGCAGACCGGGGACACCGTCTCGGATGGCGGTGGTGGCGAACAATCCCGAGAAGCTGTCGACGTCCATCAGGGCGACGACCTCGCTTCTCTCGATATCCAGTATCGCATCGCCATCAGCAAGATGTATGTCGGCAAAGCGATCGCGCCCGAGGCCGCCACTTTGCTGATCCGCACCGGCGCCGCCGCAGAGCGTGTCTTCGCCGTCGCCACCGTAGAGACGATCGTCGCCCTCTCCACCTATCAACAAATCGTCACCGCCGTCGCCGTAGAGCAGGTCGGCGCCGTCCTCGCCGTTCAGAGTGTCGTTGCCATATCCACCGAAGAGCGTATCGTCGCCGTCGCCGCCGAAAAGCAGGTCGCTCCCTTCGAGCCCGGTGACGAAGTCGTTGCCACCTTCGCCGAGCAGAGTATCCGCGGCATCACTGCCAGCAAGCGCTTCATCGGCGCCCGTCCCGAACACGGGCATTGTCGGGATCGAGTCGAGTTCCCAGGTGGGAATCGTTGCGTCAGGCTCGCTCGACAACTCATCCGGAAAGAGTTGGATCTCTTCGATGCGATTCGCCGCGTCATAGAAGTGCGGAAGTCTGATGGCGTCACCGGGAGTAATGCCTCGCACGGTAAGCGTGCCGTCCACATTTCGTTCGAACGCCAGGTCGTCCCGCGTAAAGCCGTAGATCTGCAATCTGTCGTGCGCGCTGTAGTGCGGCGACGCGTCTGCATCGATGATGACGTCCTCGCCATCCCCCGCATGGAACACATAAGTGTCGGCGCCTGCCCCGCCGGTGAGCGTGTCGCGCCCAGGCCCGCCGGTGAGCGTATCGGCGAAGTCAGTTCCGGTGAGCCAGTCGTCCCCGCTGGAACCTGCAATCGCCGCAATCGGAAGCGCGTCGAGAGTTGTGGTGTCGAGCGTCGTGCCATCGAAGAACTGGATCGTCTCCACACGCCTTTCATTGGCAAGGTAGTGTCCCTCGATCAGAACTTCACTGCCGCTCTGCAATCCGACGACAAGGTCGCCGCGTGACGTACGCGTGAAGGCGACCTGGTCGGGCATCACGATCGCGTCGAAGCGCAGCGCGTCTGTCCCGTCGACGTCGACAACGATGTCGCGGCCGCCGTTGGCAGTGAAAAGGTAGACGTCGTTGCCTGCGCCGCCCTCCAGTACTTCGAGCAGTTCGGAGCTCGCGAGTGTTTCGTCTCCAGTGCTCCCCTTGACTGGAGCATAGGCCGCCCGATCCAAGCGCCGTGTGAGTTCTGCCGGAGTCAGCACGGTCCCGTCCGCAAACCGATAAAACTGAATTCCACCGGTGAAGCCGTTCTCCACGGCCAGTGCGTCGCCTGTGCCGTAGTCGATCACGGCGTACGTACCGCTCTCATCCCGCCCTTGGTGCACCGTGATTGCAGATGCGGAGATACCACCACCAAACACTGCGGTGTTGACGCCTGACGAGTCGAAGATCTTGTCGATGCCATCGCCTACGCCAAACTCGTAGCGATCGTCACCGCGTCCGCCGTCCATGCGGTCGAAGCCGCTGCCACCGACGAGCGTGTCGTTGCCTATCTCGCCTGCGCGTGTGCCACCGCCATCGCCGACGAGCATGTCGTCCCCAGCACCACCGACAAGCAGATCATCGCCTCCGTACCCGCGCAGGTAGTCGTTGCCTTCACCGCCGTCGAGCACATCGGCGCCGTCATAGCCAACGTCGTTGTCGTCTGCGTCGCCGAACAGAAAGTCATCACCTGCTTCACCGTACAGTTGATCGGCTCCGCCATCGCCGACCATTCGGTCTGCCCCCTCACCACCGAAGAGGCGGTCGTTCCCCTTGAAGACGCCTGGCACCAGCGACGAATCACCCTGCATCCGGTCATCGCCTGCACCGCCGTACAAGGTGTCATTCCCACCGCTACCGGTCACCCAGTCGTTGCCCTCGCCCCCATCCAAGTAGTCGTCGCCGTGATACCTGGCTTCCAGCCAGCCGCTGTCCCCGTCCAGCGAGTCATCACCTTCATTGCCGTAGAGCTGATCGGCGCCGCCATCACCCTCCAAGCGATCGTTGCCTTGGCCCCCCGCCAACAGATCGTCGCCGTGCGCAATCGGAAGCGTGAAGTACCGCTGCCCAGCGATCTCAAGCGATCCCTCGCTCCCGTCACCGAGGAGAACGTCATCGTCGTCTTCACCGTTCAGAACATCATTCCCCGCTTGACCGACCATGTAGTCGGCACCGGGGCCTCCGAGCACAAGATCTCCGCCATCACCGGCGAGCACGGTGTCATTGCCTGAGCCGGCGTCTATCATGTCGGCGTCGTCGCCCTCGACGTTGATTTCGCCGATCATGCCCTGTACGCCGGTGATCTGCCCAGGCATTACGAGCGCCCCGAAGAGATCAGGCTCGCCGCTGGACGACCATTCGATCCCGGGCACGAGGCTGCCCCCACCCAAGATGAAATCGTTGCCATCGCCCCCTTCGACTACGTCCGATCCGGGCCCGCCATCGGCGACGTCGTCCCCCGTTCCAGCGTTCAGGTAGTCGTCACCCATTCCGCCTTGCAACGCATCGGCGTCCTCTCCACCATAGATTTCGTCCGCACCGACTGTGGCGATGAGAATGTCGCGCCCCGCCTCGCCGAATAGCCTCTGGTCACCTGGGCTGTCGCTGAGATAGTCATTGCCCACGTCGCCGTGACCCTCGGTCTGAGCGTGGGGAAGCGTGATGCGGTCGTTGCCCTCGTAGCCGAAGACTTGCTCGCGCTCCGTACGGCTGGAGAGCGTATCGGCGTCGGAACTTCCCGCCTGCAGGGTTCTCTCGATCGGCTCCGGCGCACTCAGCGTCAATCCGAGATCACCTGACCGAAAGCCCACGATCGATGCACCTCCCGGTTCATCGGGCTTCCTGACAGTGAGAATGCCACGCCCTGAGTGATGGCCCGTCAGGGTGTAAGTCAGCCCCCTCGGCCCTGTGTAAACCCGCTCGCTTGCACTCTGATCGGTAATCGCGAGCGACCCCGTGAGCGTCGCGCCCAGGAACTCTACCGTTCCGACACCGTCGCCTCCGAACCCGTCGCCTGCGAAATCGATGACATAGTCCAAACCGTCACCTCTGCGCCAACGATAGAGGTCTGCGCCCGCACCGCCGATCAGGACATCGGTATCCTTGCCGCCGACCAGGGTGTCGTCCCCCGCTTCACCGTTTAGGAAGTCTGAACCACCGTCTCCCTGCAAGTAGTCATCCCCTGCAAGACCGATGAGCCGATCGTTGCCGCCGCCACCGTAGAGGCTGTCCGCGTGCCCTGAGCCTCGCCATTCGTCGGCCTGCTCGGAACCGAAAGCAAGCGTACGAGGCTGCGAAATCGAAAACCCCACTCGAATGCGCTCTTCGACGACTTGCCCGTCAACGACTTGCCGATCGATGAACTCGACCGCCGCGCCCCCAGAGTCTGGCACCTCCGCAAGAATATCATCGCGGTTACGCACCAGATGCCAGTACAACAGGTCCGAACGATCACGCAGCCATTCGCTCGTAAGCGCACCAGCGCCGGTGACCGGATCGAACAGGGATAGCGCGCCGTCCCGATTGAAAGAGGTGTAGTCGGCACCGCTCACCGCGAGGGGATTCATCGCTCGCAGCGCGTAGCGAACTGCTATGTCGGTCTCAGCGAGGCGCTGCAGCGCATACGCGCT
>JAEUMW010000349.1 GCA_016791345.1 Betaproteobacteria bacterium
GCTGACCGGCAATGAAGCGCGCTGCACCCGGGTCCGCCAGTGCGATGCGCTCGATGGCCGCCCGATCGGCGTTGCGCGCCACGCGAATGTTGCCGCGCAGCTTGCCGTTGACCTGCAGCACGAGATCTACCTCGTCCTGCACCAGCGCCGCCTCGTCGACGACGGGCCAGCCGGCATCGAGGATGTCGCCCGCGTAGCCGAGATCGCACCACAGCTGGTGACAGATGTGCGGCGTGATCGGCGACTGCACGCGCAGCAGGATGGAGAGTCCTTCCTCGATCAGCCGCGCGGCGGCTGGCGCGTTCGCGCGCGGCGCGCGATCCAGCGCGTTCAGCATCTTCATGCACGCCGAGGCGACCGTATTGAACTGATGGCGCTCGAGGTCGTAGCTCGCCTGCCGGAGATTGAGATGAATCTCGCGGCGGCAAGCCGCCAGCTCGGCGTCGTCGGCCCCGTCGACACGCTCACTATGGCCGGCGAGTCGAGGCCGCGCAGATTCGTCGAAGTCCCGCGCAAATGCCCACAGCTTCTTGAGGTAGCGAGCGGCGCCCTCGACGCCGGCATCCGACCACGCCAGGGTCTGCTCCGGCGGACTCGTGAACATCATGAAGAAGCGGGCCGTATCCGCCCCGTATTCATCGATCAGCGCCTGCGGGTCGACGCCGTTGTTCTTCGACTTCGACATGGTACCCATGCCACCCGCTTCCACCGGCGCCCCGTCGGCGCGCAGCACGGCGCTGCCCCGCTGCCCCTGCGCGGTGCTGACCGGCTGCCCCTGCACGGTGCTGACCACATCGGCCGGGTTGAAGTACGTGATGCGCCCCGCATCGGTCCGGCGGAAGAAGATCTCGTTCAGCACCATGCCTTGTGTGAGCAGATTCGCGAACGGCTCGTCGAGGCGGACCAGGCCGAGATCACGCATCACGCGCGTCCAGAAGCGCGAATAGAGCAGGTGCAGGATGGCGTGCTCGATGCCGCCGATGTACTGATCGACCGGCAGCCAGTACTGTACCGCCTCGTCGACCATGCGCTGTGACTGCCGCGGGCAGGCATAACGCAGGAAGTACCACGACGAATCGACGAAGGTGTCCATCGTGTCGGTTTCGCGGCGGGCGGGCTCACCACAACACGGGCAAGCGACATTCACGAAATCCGCGCGCTTCGCGAGCGGATTGCCGGAGCCGTCTGGCACGCAATCCTCCGGCAGCACCACCGGCAGCTGATCGTCCGGTACCGGCACGTCGCCGCAGCCGGGGCAATGCACGATCGGGATGGGTGTTCCCCAGTAGCGCTGACGCGAGATGCCCCAGTCGCGCAGGCGATACTGCACGCGCTTGCGGCCGAGCTGTCTCTTCTCCAGCGCCGCGGCGATGGCGTCGACCGCCTGCGCGAAGTCGAGCCCTGAGTAGTCACCAGAGTTCACCGTCACGCCATGCTCGGCGTAGGCGTCCTGCCAGGGCGCCGTCACTTCCTGGTACGCCCCGGTCTTCGAGGCGATGACCATCTTCACCGACAGCCCGAAGCGGGTGGCGAACTCGAAGTCGCGCGCGTCGTGGGCCGGCACCGCCATCACTGCGCCTTCGCCGTACCCCATGAGCACGTAGTTGGCGACCCACACCGGCAACTTGTCACCGGAAAGCGGATGGAGAACGAACTCGCCCGTGGGCATGCCCTTTTTCTCCATGGTGGCGAGGTCGGCCTCCATCACGCTGCCGCGCTTGCACTCGTCGACGAAGCGGGCGAGCTCGGGATTGCGCGCGGCGGCGCGTGTGGCGAGCGGATGTTCGGCAGCGACGGCACAGTAGGTCGCGCCCATGAGCGTATCGGCGCGCGTGGTGAACACGGTCAGCACGCCGCTGCCGTCGGCGTACGGGAAGCCGACTTCGACACCCTCGCTGCGGCCGATCCAGTTGGCCTGCATCGCCTTAACGCGCTCCGGCCAGCCGGGCAGGCTGCCGAGTCCGTCGAGCAGCTCATCGGCGTACGCGGTGATGCGCAGGTAGTACATCGGGATCTCGCGCTTCTCGACGAGCGCGCCGGTGCGCCAGCCGCGACCGTCGATCACCTGCTCGTTCGCGAGCACGGTCTGGTCGACCGGATCCCAGTTCACGACCCCGGTCGTCTTGTAGGCGAGCCCCTTCTCCAGCATCCGCAGGAACAGCCACTGGTTCCAGCGGTAATACTCCGGTGTGCAGGTCGCAAGCTCGCGGTCCCAGTCGATGGCGAAGCCGAGCGACTGCAACTGCTTGCGCATGTAGGCGATGTTGTCGTACGTCCAGGCCGCGGGTGATACGCCGTTCGCGATCGCCGCGTTCTCCGCCGGCAGGCCGAATGCGTCCCAACCCATCGGCTGCATCACGTTGCAGCCCTGCATCCGGTGGTAGCGGGTGAGCACGTCGCCGATGGTGTAGTTGCGCACGTGCCCCATGTGCAGCTTGCCCGACGGGTAGGGAAACATGGAGAGGCAGTAGTACTTGGGCCGCTTCGCGTCTTCGCGGGCCTGGTACGCCTGCGTCGCTTCCCAATGCCGCTGCGCTTCCTGTTCGACGATGCGGTGGTTGTATTTTTCCTGCATGCGATGTATTAGCGGGCTGGAGCGGCTCTGTTGGGCAAGTGCGCGATTATAACCGCAAGCCCCATCGGGTTTCCGGTGCGCCGCCTCACGATAAGTCGGCCATGATCGGAACGATAAACAATCGTGACGTTGGTTTATAGGCAATCCATGTAGTATGGGTTTTCGGCTGCAAGCCGACTCAAAACCCGGCCCGCCGTGGCCGCATGAAACCCGCACCATGGGAGAGAGCGCACATGTCCCGCAAGCATCCGATCGTTGCCGTCACCGGCTCTTCCGGCGCCGGTACCACCTCCGTGAAGAACGTCTTCGAGCACATCTTCCGCCGCGAGAACATCCGGGCGGCGGTGATCGAGGGCGACAGCTTCCACAAGTACGACCGCGAGGGCATGCGTGTCGCGATCCGCGAGGCAGAGGCCGAGGGACGGACCATGAGCCATTTCGGTCCGGAGTCGAATCTGTTCGAAGACATCGAAGGACTGTTCCGCCAGTACGGTCGCAACGGCAGCGGCAGGTTCCGCAAGTATCTGCACAACAGCGATGAAGCCGAACCCTACGGCCAGCCGCCCGGCACCTTCACGGAATGGGAGCCTCTGCCAGAGGGCACCGATCTCCTGTTCTACGAAGGACTGCACGGCGGTGTGCGCACCGACACCTGTGACGTCGCCGCGCAGGTCGACCTGCTGATCGGCGTGGTGCCCATCGTGAATCTCGAGTGGATCCAGAAGATGCACCGCGACATGAAAGAGCGCGGTTACTCGGCCGTGGACGTGACGCAGACCATCCTGCGCCGCATGCCCGATTACGTGAACTACATCATCCCGCAGTTCTCGCGCACGCACATCAACTTCCAGCGCGTGCCGACGGTCGACACGTCCAACCCGTTCGTGGCGCGCGACATCCCGACGGCGGAGGAGAGCTTCGTCGTGATCCGCTTCCGCGATCCGCACGGCATCGACTTTCCGTATCTGCTGACGATGGTGCACGACTCCTTCATGTCGCGGCCGAACTGCATCGTCGTGCCGGGCGGCAAGCTGCACCTCGCGATGCAGCTCATCCTGACGCCCCTGATTCTTGATCTCATGGAGAAGAAGCGGCGCTCGGGATCCGTCACCGGCTGACCGAACGCGACGGTTCGATATAATCCGGGGCTCGTTTCGATGGGCCCCGCGATGTCCGCCTCCTTTCTCGACGGTCTCAATCCGCAGCAGCGCGAAGCGGTCACGCTGCCGCGGCAGTCGGCGCTCATCCTGGCCGGCGCGGGCAGCGGCAAGACGCGGGTTCTCACCACCCGCATCGCCTGGTTGATCTCCACCGGGCGGGCAAGCCCGCACAGCCTGCTCGCCGTCACCTTCACCAACAAGGCGGCGCGCGAGATGCTGACGCGCATCTCCGGCATGCTGCCGATCAACACGCGCGGCATGTGGGTGGGCACCTTCCATGGCCTGTGCAATCGGCTGCTGCGGATGCACTGGCAGGACGCGGGGCTGCCGCAGCTCTTCACGATTCTCGACAGTCAGGATCAGCTCTCGCTCGTGAAGCGGGTCATGAAGAGCTTGAACATCGACGACGAGAAGTATCCGCCGCGTCAAGTGCAGTACTTCATCAACGCGAACAAGGAAGAAGGGCTGCGGCCTTCGGCGGTCGAACCGGCCGACGACTTCAGTCGGCGCATGCGCGAGGTCTATGCGTCGTACGACGAAGCCTGCCGGCGCGAGGGTGTGGTGGATTTCGCGGAACTCCTGCTGCGGTCCTTCGAGCTGCTGTCGGGCAACGAGGTGCTGCGCGAGCACTATCGCGCGCGCTTTCAGCACATTCTGGTCGACGAGTTCCAGGACACCAATCGCCTCCAGTATCAGTGGCTGCGTCTGCTTGCAGGGGGCGGGGCCGCCGTCTTCGCCGTGGGCGACGACGACCAGTCGATCTACGCATTCCGCGGCGCGCATTCCGCCAACATGCAGCAGTTCGAGCGCGACTTCGCGGTCGAACGCGTCATCAAGCTGGAGCAGAACTACCGCTCCCACGGCAACATCCTCGATGCCGCGAATGCGCTGATCCGACAGAATCGCGCGCGGCTCGGCAAGAACCTGTGGACGGCGGACGGCGCGGGCGAGCAGCTGCGGCTGTATCAGGCATCGTCCGACGCCGACGAGGCCGCATTCATCGTCGATGAGATCCGTAACCTCCGCGCGGAAGGCGTGGCGCTATCCGACATCGCGCTCCTCTATCGCTCCAATGCCCAGTCGCGGGTCCTGGAGCACGCACTCTTCTCCGCGACGCTGCCCTATCGCGTGTATGGCGGGCTGCGCTTCTTCGAGCGGCAGGAAGTGAAGCACGCGCTCGCCTACCTGCGGCTCATGGCGAATCCGCATGACGACGGCGCGCTGCTGCGCGTCATCAACTTTCCGCCGCGCGGCGTGGGAGCGCGCACCCTGGAGCAATTGCAGGAAACCGCGGGCGGTCTCGGCGTCAGCCTGTGGCAGGCGGCCTGCCAGCGCGGCAAGGGTGCGCGCGCGTCGGCGCCGGGCAGAGGGGTAGAAGGCTTCGTGCTGCGCGTGGAAGAGATGCGCGCAGCGACCGAGGGCCTGCCGCTCGCCGAGACGATCGAGCACATGATCGAGGCGAGCGGGCTCGCCGCCCACTACAAGGGCGAGCGCGACGGGGCAGACCGGCTCGAGAACCTGGCCGAACTCGTCAATGCGGCAACGGCGTTCGTCGCCGAACGCGAGCGCGGACTTGCGCCGGCGGGCGAAACCGCCGAGACGGACGCCTCGGCGGAGCCCGAGAGCGAACTCGTGGCCTTCCTGAATCACGCGGCGCTCGAGGCGGGGGAGCGCCAAGCCGGTCCCGGCACCGACTGCGTGCAACTCATGACCGTGCATTCCGCCAAGGGCCTGGAGTTTCACACGGTTTTCATCAGCGGTCTCGAAGAAGGTCTCTTCCCGCACGAGAACTCGCTCACCGCGGCCGACGGCGTCGAGGAGGAGCGGCGGCTGATGTACGTCGCGCTCACCCGTGCGCGGCGGCGACTGTATCTCAGCTTCGCGCAGAGCCGGATGCTGCACGGGCAGACGCGCTATCACATCGCCTCGCGTTTCCTGCAGGAGATTCCGCCGCCGCTCGTGAAGCGCGTCGGCGGTTTTTCCGTGGAAGCACCCGCTGCGCGATCCTTCGAGTCCTACACGGCAGCCGCGCGCTCGGTTTCACGCCCGGTGCAGCAGCAACCGCGTGAGGTGGGAGGGCTGCGCGTCGGACAGAATGTCCTGCACCCGAAATTCGGCGCCGGCGTCATCGTCGGTGCGGAAGGTCGCGGCGAAGATGCGCGCGTGCAGGTGAGTTTCCGCAACGCCGGCGTCAAGTGGCTCGCGCTCGAATACGCGAAGCTCACACCCGCCTGATCCCGCCCCTCCTAACCCGGTGCTTCCGGCACCGGCGGTGCTGCCGGGGTTCCGCCTTCGAAAAGCGCCTTGTAGCCGCGATATACCGCTCCAGCGTAGATCGGGATCCACACCAGCATGCCGAGGCCATACGGAAGCATCGCGATCATGGCGCAGGTGGCCGACAGCACCGCGAACAGCAGCACGGGCGCGAGATTGGCCATGCAGCCCAGGAAGCTGGCCTTGATGGCCTGCAGGGCCGGCAGGTTCTGGAACATGACGAGGGGCGGCGCAAAGACGACCGCCATGAAGAGCGGCACGAGCAGGAACACGGAAAGCAGCGGTGCGGCCGGCACGTCCGGCGGCGAGACCTGCGCATCGGCGGCACGCTCCAGCGCCGCGGTGATGATGCGATCGCCGCCCAGCATCATGAACGCGCCGAACGTGATGACGTTGCCGAGCAGATAGACACCGCCGATGCTGATGAGCGGTCCCGGCTGGCTGCGAAAGCCGGCGAAGAGGTGAGCGATCTCCAGGTTGTCGCCGCGCTCGAGCGCCCGGCAGCCGACGAGCATTCCGGCACCGAGAGCCGGCGTGACGAGATAGAGAACGAGCTGGCCGAGGCTCGGGATCGTCACCAACGCCACACTGATTAGCATCCAGATCGCCGTCAGCGCGATCCACACGGAAGGGCGCAGACGAAACAACGCGAATCCGTCGACGATCCACTTCAGACCGTTCGCCACGCTCAACTTCTGCACCTGTAGGGTCATTGCTTCGTCTGGATTCTTCCGCGGGGTGTTGTCGGTGATCAGTCCATCAACCCGCGGGCGGCCGCCTCGTGTGCGACATGGTTCGCCAGCAGGTGACGGAAGTGGGTGGGGTCCTTCGCGTGCGTGAGTTCGCCCGGGCGCGGCAGGTGGAAATCCTGCAGGCGCGACAGCCAGAAGCGCAGCGCACCCGCGCGCAGCATCACCGGCCACGCCTTCCGCTCGACCTCCGTGAAGGGGCGCAAGGCACGATAGCCGTCGAGCAGTGCCTGCGCACGCGGACTGTCGATGTTCCGCTCGGGGGTCACGCACCAGTCGTTGACGGTGATGGCGACGTCGTAGAGCAGCGCGTCGGTGCAGGCGAAGTAGAAATCGATCACACCGCCGATCCCGGTGCCGGTGAAGAGGACGTTGTCGCGAAAGAGATCGGCGTGGATCACGCCGCGCGGCAGATCCTCGAAACGGTACTGGGATTGAAAGCCGAGCTCGTTTGCGAGCAGGGTGCGATCATCTGCGCCGAGAAACGGCATCACCTCGGTGGCCGCGGACCGCCACCAGGACGGACCGCGCGGGTTTGCCATCGTCGCGTTGTAGCTTCGGCCCGCCAGGTGCATGTCCGCCAGCATCTCGCCGACGCGTGCGCAATGGTCCTCTGCCGGATCGCTCACTTCGTGCCCCGGCAGGCAGCTCACGAGACTGGCAGGACGCCCGTTCAGCGCACCGAGCAAGGCATTGTCGAGGTCCGCGATCGGCCGCGGGCACGGAATGCCGTGACTCGACAGGTGCGCCATCAGGTGGAGATAGAACGGCAGCTCGGCCGCGGTGAGCTTCTCGAACAGCGTTAGCACGTAGCGACCGTGGCTCGTCGTGACGAAATAGTTGGTGTTCTCGATGCCGGCAGCGATCCCCTGCAGGTCGGTCAGACTGCCCACGGAATACCGCTTCAGCCAGAGGCCGAGGTCGTCGCGGGTGACCGTCGTGAACACCGACATGACATTGGCACAGCTGCAGGGATGCTAGAAGCGGTGGATCACCCACATGGGCGGACTGACGTTGCCGCCGAGGCCGTCCTGGCGCGCGAAATTGCCGGCGCCGGTGGGATCAACGAGGTAATACGGGACGCCATGGCGCGGCGTCACGCGGATCATGTACAGCTGACCGTTCAGGCGGTATTCCTCGTAGGTGTCTTCGCCGTGCTGCTGGATCGTCACCTCGGGCTCGGCGACGTCGTCGTCCTCGAGGCCGGGCGGTGGTGGCGGCGGTTCCGGCAGGGGTTCGAGATCCGGTGGCGGCGTGCTCTGGGCGAGCGCGGTCGCGACGAAAAGGAGCAGCAGAATGGGGAGGAAACGGCGCATCGGCGAAATCCGCTAGGTTCGGGCGGGCGACCCAAACGGCCGGTCAGTGTACCATGTCAAAGATTGAGCTGGATTTCCCGCTCCCGCGGCGACGGCTCGAAACCGCGCTTCTCGTAGTGGCTGAAGATCGCATCCACGACCTCCTTCGGCTCGTCGATGACCTGCATCAGATCGAGATCCGCCGCGTCGATCATGCCTTCGGCAACGAGCGTGTTGCGGAACCAGTCGAGCAGTCCGCGCCAGAACGCGCCTTGCACGAGGATGATCGGGATCTTGCGCGTCTTCGCCGTCTGCACCAGCGTCAAGGCTTCGGACAGCTCGTCCAGCGTGCCGTAACCACCCGGCATGACGACGTACGCCGAGGCGAATTTCACGAACATCACCTTGCGCGCGAAGAAGTGACGGAAGGTCTGGCTCACGTCTTGATAGGGATTGTCGTGCTGCTCGTGCGGCAGCTGGATGTTGAGGCCGACCGAGGGCGAGCGTCCGAAGAACGCGCCCTTGTTCGCGGCCTCCATCACACCCGGGCCGCCGCCCGAGATCACGCTGAAGCCGGCGTCGGACAGCTGCCGCGCAATGCGCTCGGCAAGCTCGTAGTAGGGATGGCCGGGCAGCGTGCGGGCGCTGCCGAAGATGGAAACCGCGGGCCGGATCGGGGTCAGGCGTTCCGTCGCTTCGACGAACTCTGCCATAATCTCGAACACGCGCCACGACTCGCGCGCCGACCACGTCTTTTCGGTGATCTCCGTGGCCAGCGGCGACGGAATCTTCTGCATGCCGTTCATGATCCGGACTCCAGCTCATCTCCTCGAAACGCGTAGGCGCTACGCAAGACGCACGCCGGCCGCCGCCGGCTGAAGGTGATCGAGGAGAAGCACGGACGATGACCACGCTCTTGCTGGTGGACGGCTCTTCCTACCTGTACCGCGCGTTTCACGCCTTGCCCGATCTGCGCAACAGGACGGGAGAGCCGACCGGCGCCATCTACGGCGTCATCAACATGCTGCGGCGCCTGCGCAAGGATTTCGCGGCGGAGTATAGCGCCTGCGTTTTCGACGCAAAAGGCAAGACCTTCCGCGACGACGCCTACGCCGACTACAAGGCGAACCGCCCGCCGATGCCGGACGATCTCGCGGCGCAGATCGAGCCGCTCATGGACTGCATCCGCGCCATGGGCTGGCCGGTCCTCGTCATCGATGGCGTCGAGGCCGACGATGTCATCGGCACCCTCGCGCGCGAGGCCGAGCGCGAAGGACTCCATACCGTCGTCTCGACCGGTGACAAGGACATGGCGCAGCTCGTGAACGAGCGCATCCGGCTCGTCAACACGATGTCGAACGAGTCGCTCGACGCGGACGGCGTGCGCGCGAAGTTCGGCGTGGCGCCGGAGCGCATCACGGACTACTTTGCGCTCGTCGGCGACAGCGTCGACAACATTCCCGGGGTGGAGAAGGTCGGTCCCAAGACCGCCGCGAAGTGGCTCGCGGAGTACGGCAGCCTGGACAACGTCATCATCCACGCCAACGAGATCGGCGGTGTGATCGGCGAGAATCTGCGCAAGGTGCGGGACTGGCTGCCGCAGGCACGCGAGCTTCTCACCATCAAGTGCGACGTGCCGCTGCCCCGGGGGGTGCGCGACCTCGCGCCGCAGCCGCCGGACCGGCCGCGGCTGAAGGCGCTTTTCGAGCGCCTGGACTTCAAGAGCTGGCGCCGCGAGCTCGACACGGCCGACGAGCCCGTCCTGGTGGAGCCAGCGGCGGTGCCGCCGGCGCGCGAGCGCCGCTACGAGACCGTGCTCGACGAGAAGGCGCTCGCCGCCTGGGTGGCCAGACTCGACGCAGCGGAGCTCGCGTCGATCGACACCGAGACGACCAGCATCGATCCCATGCAGGCGAGGCTCGTCGGCATATCCGTCTCGATCGTGCCGGATGAGGCGGCGTACATTCCGGTCGCGCATCGCGGGCCGGCTGCACCCGAGCAACTGTCGGCGGAGCGCGCGCTCGCCCTGCTGCGCCCGTGGCTGGAAAACCGCTCGAAGCTCAAGGTCGGTCAGAACCTGAAATACGACCTGCACGTGTTCGCGAATCACGGCATTGCCGTGCACGGTGCAGCGCACGACACGCTGCTCGAGTCCTATGTACTCGAGAGTCATCTCTCGCACGACATGGACAACCTCGCCGAGCGGCATCTCGGGATGAAGACCATCACCTACGACGAAGTCACCGGCAAGGGCGCTTCGCGCATCGACTTCGATCAGGTGGCGGTCGACCGCGCCACCGAGTACGCAGCGGAAGACGCCGATGTGACCCTGCAGTTGCACCATGCGATGTTCCCGTCGATATCCGGGGACGCCAAGCTCACGCGCGTGTATCTCGACATCGAGATGCCGGTGCTGCCCGTGCTCTTCGCGATGGAGCGCCACGGAGTCCTGCTCGACCGGAGACTGCTGGAGGTTCAGAGCCACGAGCTCGGCAACCGGATGCGCGAAATCGAGCTCGAAGCGTATGCGGTCGCCGGCCAGCGCTTCAATCTCAATTCGCCGAAGCAGATTCAGGAACTCTTCTTCGAGCGGCAGAAGCTGCCGGTCATCAAGAAGACGCCGAGTGGCGCACCCTCCACGGACGAGGACGTGCTGCAACAGCTCGCCCTCGACTATCCGCTGCCAAGATTGCTCCTCGATTACCGTGCGCTCGCGAAGCTCAAGAGCACGTACACCGACAAGCTGCCGCGGGTCGTCAATGTGCGGACCGGACGCGTGCACACGACTTACGGACAGGCCGTCGCCGTCACCGGCAGACTGTCGTCCAACGAGCCGAATCTGCAGAACATCCCGATCCGCACCGCGGAGGGGCGTCGCATTCGCGAGGCGTTCATCGCCCCGCAGGGAGCGGTCATCGTCTCTGCGGACTATTCGCAGATCGAGCTTCGCATCATGGCGCACCTGTCGGGCGACGACGGGTTGCTGCGCGCCTTCGCCGAAGGCCGGGACATTCATGCAGCGACCGCCGCCGAAGTCTTCGCGGTGGATCTCGACGCGGTCACCTCGGAACAGCGGCGCTATGCGAAGGTGATCAACTTCGGACTCATCTACGGCATGTCGGCATTCGGGCTCGCCGCACAGCTCGGGGTCGAGCGCGGCGCCGCGCAGCAGTACATGGAGCGGTACTTCGCGCGTTACCCGGGCGTTGCCGCCTACATGGAGCGAACGCGTGGGCAAGCGAGGGC
>JAEUMW010000350.1 GCA_016791345.1 Betaproteobacteria bacterium
CATCCCGCCGTAATTCACCGGAACGCAGCTGGGCGGGACGCTGCGCACGATGGAGCCGACCACCGCGGACGTCACGGCCACCGTCGCGGTCACCGCGGCCGCGGTCGCGACCGGATGATAGTCGTTGTCCCAGCCGCCGCAGCAGCCGCGATGGTCGACGTTCACATTGACGTTGCGATTGACGTTGACGTTGTTCACGCTCGCTGCACGGACGTTGTTGGTGCGCACGTCCGCCCGGCTGTTGTTGATCTGGGTGCGGTTGGCGGCGCCGCCTGCATGAGCGGTGGCGGCGCGCCCGCCGCCGCCCGCACGGTTTCCAGGACCGGCAGCATCGGCGCTGGAAATCATGCCGAAGCTCATGAAAACGAGGGCAAGGAGCGCGGTGGGCAATGCGTTGGCCAGAGCTGGTTTCATGGTGGCGCTCCTAATTCGTCTTCGCCGGAACGATCTCGATCTTCCTCGCGCCCTTCGGTGGCGTGAAAGTAAAAATGGAATCCTTGAACGCGGGCTTGAGATTCCAGTCGATGAGTGAAACCGACTGCGGGCGCGCTTCGTCGGCGCGGTTGGTGATCACGAGCTTGCAGGGCAACGGCTGGTCGCCCGTCCTGATCCAGAGCTGCCAGTCGATCATGCCCTGGCGGAACGCGTAATGGTCGCAGACATTGCCGTCGACGATGTCCTGCCCGGCATTCATCGCCGACTCGATCTTGTCGACGGGAGCCGCCGGCGTTCCCCAAAGGAAAAGATCCTGCAGCGGCAGTTGCACGTTGTAACGTTCTTCCAGACGATCCACCAGTTCCCCGAGGTTGCCCGTGAAATCCACGGTCGAGTAGTACTTTTGCGCCGGCGTGTAGAGCGTGACGGTCTTGCCGTCGTAGAAGAGCTCGCGGTGGGAACGGGCGCTGCGCATGACCACGCGAATCCTGTTCGGCCGCTGGACATCCATGTTCGCCGTGGCGGTGTGCTGGAGCTTCTGGCCGTCAGCCAGGACACGCTCGCCGGTGACTTCCGTACTCACCCGGAACCGCTTGAGTGACTGCAGATAGGCCCCCATGTCCTTGAGCGCCTGAATCGACGCCGGGTCGACTGCGTTTGCGGCAGACTGCGCGCTGGCGGCCTGCCCGGAGCCTGCCGGTGCATTCTGCGCATGGGCGCCCGTCACCGCGACCGATATCGCCAGCAGGCCGAGGGCCATTGTTCTTCTTGACATGACTTGTCTCCAGGTTCGGGGGATTCTGCGCGCTGCTGCGCTTCGCATACAGGCTAGCACCGCCAAGATACTGTGGCTAGCAAGCGCAGGCACGCCGGTTCACTTGACGGCCGCGCATGCCGAGCGGCGAGAAGGCAGAAAGCCAGACAGGCTGCACCCAATGCAGTGACAACGACCCTCAGTCCGGCGTCATCCGTCGTCCCCGACACGCTGCCGGGACACCGAACGGAAACGCCCCGCCGCAGGGACGGGGGCGTCAGACCGTTACCCGGGAGGGCTCTTCGGCAGCAGCCGTTCTCCTATGCGGAAGCAGCGGTTGTCTGTTTCCTCAAGCGGTCCCAGGCACGATGCTTCGCGATGACTTCGATGAACGCTTGGATATCCTTCGGTGTCGTCCCTCCGCTTGCCGGCACGACTACTCCCGGAATGTCCTGCGTCGTGCCTTCACCGTGAACGACGCCGGCATCCTCCAGAAGCGCCGTCGCACCTGTGGCAGCGTAAATCCCCTTGAGGTGACGGAAGCTCTCCGCGACGAAGAACGCGCTTCGCGGGTTCGCGCGCAAGGCGTTCACGTGCCCGGCTCCGCCCGGGACCGCCACTGCGTCGAAGAGTGTCGATGCCACGGTCGGCAATGGATGATCGACCGCAATCGGATCGCCGTTGCCCGTGGCGATCTGCCCGCCTCGCACTCCGACGACTTTCGCGACGGCACCGGCTTTCTCCAGCGCGGTTTTCAGCAGTGCCAACTCGTCACCATCGACCCCGTCCGCCACCAGGATCGCGACCTTGCGCGACGCCGCACTCGTTACGGGATCATGCAGCAGACTCAGCGCGGGAGACGTCTCGACCGGGGACTTCGCTTGCACGGCAGGTGGTTCGCCCAGGTTGAGACCCAATTGCTCCGACACGCGCCGCGCAAGCGTCCCATCGACGTTCTGCAGATTCTCGACCATGCGCTGCTGCACGTGACGCGTCTGCACCTTGCCCAGTTCGAAGCCAAACGCATCGACGATGTGATCTTTCTCGATCGGGGATTGGCTGCGCCAGAAGAGCGCTGCCTGCGAGTAGTGATCGAAGAAGCTCTCGGGCCGCGCTCGAACCTTCTCGCCCTCCACCCCCTCGAGAAAAGTCGCGAAGCCGCCCCTCCCCGCGGGAGACTGCGCAGGTGCACCCTCGTCCAGGGAACTTGGCTCGTACGCGACGCGCCCCTGGTCCACGCGCTGGCGCATGTAACCGTCGCGCTGCAGATTGCGGAAAGGACAGCCCCTCGGCTGGTTCACCGGTATCTCGTGAAAATTCGGCCCACCGAGTCGGATGAGCTGCGTGTCCAGATAGGAGTGCAGTCGCCCCTGCAGGAGGGGATCATTCGTGAAGTCGATGCCCGGCACCAGGTGCCCCGGGTGAAAGGCGACCTGTTCGGTTTCGGCAAAGAAGTTCGTCGGGTTGCGGTTGAGTACCATGCGTCCGATGGGCGTGACCGGCACCAGTTCCTCCGGCACCAGCTTGGTCGGGTCCAGGAGGTCGATCGGAAAACCTTGCACGTCCGCCGCCGGAATCAACTGAACGCCGAACTCGAACTCCGGATACGCACCCGCCTCGATCGCCTCCCACAGGTCTCGGCGGTGGAAGTCGGGATCCTTGCCCGAGATCTGCTGTGCTTCGTCCCACAGCAACGAATGCGTGCCCAGCTTCGGCTTCCAGTGAAACTTGACGAAGTGCACCTTCCCCTCGGCGTTGACGAACTTGAACGAGTGCACACCGAACCCTTCCATCATGCGATAGCTGCGCGGGATGGCCCGGTCGGACATTGCCCACATCAGCATGTGAGTCGACTCGGGCAGCAACGAGGCAAAGTCCCAGAAGGTGTCGTGAGCGGATGCCGCCTGCGGCATGCCGTGGTGCGGCTCCGGCTTCACGGAGTGAATGAGGTCCGGAAACTTGATCGCATCCTGAATGAAGAACACGGGAATATTGTTGCCGACGAGGTCGAAGTTGCCCTCCGCCGTGTAGAACTTCACCGCGAAGCCGCGAACGTCCCGCGCCGTGTCGGCGGAGCCTGCCCCGCCCGCCACCGTCGAGAAGCGCACGAACACCTCCGTCTCGATCGCGGGGTCCTGCAGAAACCCCGCCTTCGTGTACTCGGCCATCGATGCATAGGGTCGGAACACTCCGTGCGCTGCCGACCCGCGCGCATGCACCACCCGCTCGGGGATGCGTTCGTGGTCAAAGTGGGTGATCTTCTCTCTGAGAATGAAGTCTTCGAGAAGGGTCGGTCCGCGTGGCGCTGCCTTCAGACTGTTCTGGTTGTCCGAGATCGCTACGCCCTGATTCGTCGTGAGGACTTCGCCGCTCTCGATGAATCCATCGCGGCGCGGGTCGCCGTCGGGTCTCTTGGCCGAAGGGAGGTGTTGCTTCTTTCCGCGTGTGCTCATTTTGACTTCCTCTCTATGGGTATACGAGATAGCGTGCGCGCAGCTTGCATGCCACCGTCTTTCCTTCGTGTTATCAGCGACCTCTGGCTGCAGAGCAGCGGTAAGGTTTACCCTGCGGACGACCACATTTCCGTCGCAGCCCCGCGGACGGGCAGCGATCCGGCGCTCGAAAGACGGGGTGCCCGAGTAAGGGCACAGCTTCTGCTCGCTGTCCGTGCACACTCTTGCACCGACTTCCGGAGATCATGATGACCGTCGACTGGCACGAGCTCTTCGCGTTTACCGTCTCCCCGCTCGAACTGATCATTCGCGGCACGGCGGTGTACTGGTTTCTCTTCGCCATCTTTCGCGGAGTACTGCGGCGTGACATCGGGTCCATGGGCATTGCGGACGTTCTGCTCGTGGTCATCGTCGCAGACGCCTCGCAGAACGCGATGGCAGGTGAATATCGCTCGATCACCGACGGAGTCGTGCTCGTGCTGACGATCGCCGCATGGAACGTGTTCATCGACTGGGTTGCCTACCGCCTTCCGATCACGCGGCGATTTCTTCAACCTCCGGAGCTTCTGCTCGTGCGCAGCGGCAAGATCAACCGCCGCAACCTTCGCAAGGAGTGGATCACGGAAGACGAACTCCGCGCCCAGCTTCGCGAGCACGGTGTCGCGTCGCTCTCGGAAGTGCGCGCCGCCTACATGGAGAGCGACGGCGCCATGAGCGTGCTCACCTATTCCAAATCGACGGAGACGGGGTCGGGCAAAAAAAAGATCCCCGGCGACTGAGGCAGCGGGAAGTGCCCAGGTCAGCCGTTGATGATCTCCCCACCATTGGGATGAAGCACTTGACCCGTCATGTACGACGCGCCCTCGGTGGCAAGAAAGACATAGCTCGGAGCCACCTCGTCGGGCTGGCCGGGACGCCCCAGCGGTACATTGGAGCCGAAGGTGGAAACGTGCTCTGCGTCGAACGTCGACGGGATGAGCGGCGTCCAGATCGGTCCGGGCGCCAGTGCATTCACCCGGATGTCGCGCGAGGCGAGTTGCAGTGCCAGCGAGCGCGTGAACGCGACGATCGCGCCCTTCGTCGCCGCGTAATCGAGCAGGTGAGGGCTGCCGCGGTATGCCGTCACGGAAGTCGAGTTGATGACCCTGGCACCGGCTCCGAGGTGGGGCATTGCCGCTTGAACGCAATAGAACATCGAGAAGAGATTCGTGCGAAAGGTGCGTTCGAGTTGCTGTGCGGAGATGCGATCGATCTGCTCCCGTGGATGCTGTTCGGCAGCGTTGTTGACGAGAACGTCCAGCCGGCCCAGATTCGACACCACGGCTTCGATCGCTGCCTCGCAGTGCGCCGGATCTCCCAGATCGCCCGGCAATGACAGCGCGCGACCTCCCGCGGCCTCAATGGCCGCGCAGGTCCGACGGGCGTCATCGCACTCCTCGAGAAACGCGATGGCGACATCTGCCCCCTCCTTGGCGAAGGCGATGGCGACCGCTCGCCCGATGCCGCTGTCTCCACCGGTCACGAGCGCAACCTTCCCACGCAGCCTGCCGCTGCCGACATAGCCCTCCATGAAGGACGCGGGGGGCGGCGTCATCGCCGACTCGCGACCCGGCTGAACGCTCTGTTCCTGCGCCGGCAGTACGGGGCTCTTCGCTTGCTGATTGTTCAATGCGCAGTCCTCCCTCACGAGCGACGTTCCCGCACCGAGTCTCCGACCGAGAAGGCAAGGCTTCGCAACGTCGCTAAAGAAAGCGGGTGGAAGGGCACGCGATCCAGCCAGTGCAGCGCCAAGCCGTCAAAAACCTGCGGGATTCTCGTGGGGATTCCGCTCGGCGAAGCAGCACTGCCTGTCGCCGCCCTTCCCATGCTGGACGGAACGCATCTACCGTGCGCGGCGCCCGGGGCCGCCCCCCGGAAGCTGCTTCAATGCGCACGGCGACCTGCCGAGAACGTCCTCGGCAATCAAGCCTTGCGGAAACAAGGCGCGCCCGGGCGTGCGATCTCAATGGCATAGTCTCCGTGCTGGCAGCGAGCGACGGCTCCAGACTCGTGGGGGCGGTAAAGCTTGCGACTTCTCCGGTAAATGTGACGAGACGGCTCGAACCGCAGACTGGTGTACCGACATCACCCTGGGTCGGTGCTGACGCATTTACCGCGATGGCCTTTGTGCTTAGGATGATCCCGGGCAACGGAGGAGCATCCACGTGATCGACATCATCGGGGTCTCGGGCAGCACGCGCCGCGGATCGCTCAATGCGGCGCTGCTGCGCGCCGCGTCGACTGCGATGCCCGCGGGAGCACAGCTTCGCATCGAGTCGATCGCGACGATCCCGCTGTATAACGGCGACGAGGAAGCGGAGCACGGCATTCCCGAGCCGGTGACGCGGCTCAAGGATGCAATTGCCGCAGCCGATGGCTTGCTCCTGGTGACACCTGAATACAACAACAGCTTGCCCGGTGTCACGAAGAATACGATCGACTGGCTCTCGCGTCCACCCGCGGACAGCGCGCGCGTCTTCCGTGGCAAACCGGTGGCGATCGCGGGCGCGTCACCCGGCGGCTTCGGCACCGTCCTCTCGCAGAACGCGTGGCTCCCGGTGTTCAGGACGCTCGGTGCGGATCTCTGGTCGGGCGGGCGCCTCCTGGTTTCGCGCGCCAACGCTGTGTTCGACACTCAGGGCGAGATCACCGACGCCGCCGTCCGCGACAATCTTCGCAAGTTCCTCGCTGACTTCGCCGCATATATAGGCGCGCGCCGCGCGGCACCATAG
>JAEUMW010000351.1 GCA_016791345.1 Betaproteobacteria bacterium
GGTCGATCTGCGGGCGAAGCAGATTACCGGCAAGGAGGCAGAGGCGGCGCTGGGCCGTGCCCACATCACGGTGAACAAGAACGCGATTCCGAACGATCCGCAGAAGCCGTTCGTGACCTCGGGGATCCGGGTGGGCAGTCCCGCGATGACCACGCGCGGCTTCCGCGAACTGGAGGCGGAGGCCTTGGCGCACCTGATCGCCGACGTGCTGGAAGCGCCGGCGGACGAGGCCAACCTCAAGCGCGTGGCCGCCGAGGTCCAGGCCCTCTGCAGCAGGTTTCCGGTGTACGCCGCCGGCTCGCTCCGTCGTTCGCTCAGCAGCGCTGCGGCCTGACGCTCGATGAAATGCCCGTTCTGCGGACACCCGGAGACTCAGGTCGTCGACTCCCGGGTGCCGGAGGACGGAGCCAGCGTCCGCCGCCGTCGCCGTTGTCTGTCGTGCGACAAGCGCTTCACCACCTACGAGACGGTGGAACTGCACATGCCGCAGATCGTGAAGGAGAACGGCATGCGGCAGGCATTCGACGAGCAGAAGATCCGCACCGGCTTCGTGCGCGCCCTGCACAAGCGGCCCGTGTCGGCGGAGCACGTCGACGAGGCGATCGAGCGCATCAAGCAGAAGCTCCTGTCGCTGGGTGAGCGCGAGGTGCCGGCGCGGCGCGTCGGCGAGATGGTGATGCGCGAGCTCTACAAGCTCGACAAGGTCGCCTACATCCGTTTCGCCTCGGTCTATCGCAGCTTCCAGGATGTCGAGGACTTCCGCGAGGCGATCGACGAGGTGCAGAAGCCGGTACGGCAGAAGCCCGCGCGCCGCCGTACACGATGAGGGCAGAGGATTACGCCTTCATGGGCCGTGCGCTGCGGCTCGCGGAGCGCGGTCTCTACACCACGAGTCCCAACCCGCGCGTCGGCTGCGTCATCGTGCGCGACGGCAGTGTCGTCGGCGAAGGCTGGCATGAACGGGCAGGGGAGCCGCACGCCGAGATCCACGCAGTGCAAGCGGCCGGCGAGCGTGCGCGCGGCGCCACCGTCTACGTGACCCTCGAACCGTGCAGCCATCACGGGCGCACGCCGCCATGCGCAGATGCCCTGATCGCGGCGGGCGTTGCGCGTGTCGTGGCCGCGACGCAGGACCCGAACCCGCGCGTGGCGGGCCGCGGTCTCGCACGGCTTCGCAGAGCGGGAATCGAGACCGAAGTCGGTGTGCTCCAAGCCGAGGCGCGCGAGCTCAACGTCGGCTTCGTCTCGCGCATGACGCGCGGGCGTCCCTGGCTGCGCATGAAGATCGCCGCCAGTCTGGACGGCAAGAGCGCGCTCTTGAACGGCAGGAGCCAGTGGATCACCGGGGCGGACGCGCGGCGCGACGGGCACCGCTTCCGCGCGCGGGCGTGCGCGGTGCTCACCGGCTTCGGGACGGTGCGTGACGACGACCCGCGCCTCACCGTGCGCGACGTCGACACGTCGCGTCAGCCGCTCAAGGTTGTGGTGGACAGTCGGCTCGAGACGCCGCTCGATGCCAGGGTGCTGGAAGGTGGTGGCGTGCTCATCTTCGCCGGGCATGATGACCCTGCGCGCATTGCCGCGCTGGAGCAACACGGGGCCGAGGTGGTGGTGCTGGCGAACAGTGCCGGCAAGGTCGACCTGGAGGCCATGGTGCGCGAACTGGCACGGCGCGAACTGAACGAAGTACACATCGAAGCCGGCTTCAAGCTGAATGGTTCGCTCCTCGCCGCGGGCGTCGTCGACGAGCTCCTCCTCTATCTAGCGCCCTGTGTGCTCGGCGATGCTGCCCGCGGCCTGTTCGATCTGCCGGCGCTCGACGACCTCGGCGAGCGGCGCGCGCTCACCGTGCGCGACCTGCGGCAGGTCGGCCATGATATCCGCATCATTGGTCGCTTCGCCTCATGAGCGGTGCCCGGTTCAGGGATCACTTCTCGTCACATGCTGCGGAGTACGCGCGAGCGCGCCCCGGCTATCCGGCAGAACTCTTCGCGTGCCTCGCTGCGCTCGTGCCGTCACGACGGTTGGCATGGGACTGCGCGACAGGCAATGGGCAGGTGGCGGTCGACCTCGCGCCGCATTTCGACCGGGTGATCGCCACCGATGCGAGCGCCGAGCAGATCGCGCACGCCTTTCCGCACGAAGGTGTGGACTATCGTGTGGAGCCGGCCGAGGCCACGTCACTCGCTGCCGGGAGCGTCGATCTCGTTACCGTTGGCCAGGCGCTGCACTGGTTCGACCTCGACCGTTTCCATGCGGAGGCGCGGCGTGTGCTGAAACCGGACGGGCTCATCGTTGCCTGGTGTTACGGGCACTGCACGGTCGCAGCCGACATCGACGCGCTGGTGAATGATTTCTACAGACGGCTGGTCGGCCCGTTCTGGCCCCCCGAGCGGCACCACATCGAGTCGGGTTACCGCACGCTGTCGTTTCCCTTCACGCCCGTCTCGTTGCCCGCCTTTGGGATGCGTGCGGAATGGACCGCGGACGAGTTGCTGGCGTACCTCGGCACCTGGTCGGCGACCAAGCGCTTCGAGGCGCATCACGGCAGGGATCCGCGCGACGAAATCGCCGAGCCCCTCGTCAACGCATGGGGTTCTCGTCACCTGCGGCGGCGCATAGAATGGCCGCTCTCGTTTCTCGCAGGAAGGCACCGCTAGTGTTCACCGGGATCGTCGAAGCCGTGGGTCACGTGAGTCGCATCGTTCCCGCCGCAAATGGGTTTCGCGTCACGATCGAAGCGCGCGCGCTCGATCTCGCGGACGTCGCGGTCGGCGACAGCATCGCGGTGAATGGCTGCTGCCTGACCGTGGTCGATCTTGCGAAGGGATCGTTCGCCATGGATGTATCGCAGGAAACACTGGATTGCACGGCGGGCCTGCAGCAAGGCACGGAGGTCAATCTGGAGAAGGCGCTGCGACTGTCGGATCGGCTGGGCGGGCATCTCGTGACCGGACATGTCGATGGCGTGGGAACGGTGGCGGAATTTGTCGCCGAAGGTGACAGCCGGCGCCTCACCGTTGCGGTGCCGGTGTCTCTCGCGCGCTTCATCGCACGCAAGGGTTCGGTCACCATCAACGGCGTGAGCCTCACCGTGAACGAGGCGTCCGCTGCGACCTTCGGCGTGAATCTCATCCCGCATACGCTGGCGGTGACGAATCTGAAGGACCTGGCACCCGGCGCACGCGTCAATCTCGAGGTTGACCTGATCGCCCGGTACGTCGAGCAGTTGCTCTCCGCGACCGGGGACGCTTCGTAGTCGGCCAAGCAGGCTTGCCGCCAGCGTCGGGATCGGCTGGCGGCATGGTCGCGACGCTCACGAATCCC
>JAEUMW010000352.1 GCA_016791345.1 Betaproteobacteria bacterium
CCGGTACTAAATCCGAGTGACTCGCCGTTTCCGAGCGCGTCGGCCCGCGCGGAAGCGGTCAAATCAAATGGCCAGACTAAGTATGTAGAACTGCCTGTAGAGGGCTTGCGGACGCGGGTTCGATTCCCGCCACCTCCACCATCATCCACCAGGCTCGGATAGACTCCGGGCCTTTTTTCTTGCCCTCAATCCCCGCGTGCGCTGGGTTCTGGCGGTCTAGCTTTCGAGTACCATGCTGGCCGCGATAACTCTGGCCCCAGTGACGGCGCAGGCGTTGAGGCGGTTGAAAGCGTTGCAGGCAGCGACGTGGGGCCAAGCGTTCTCAGGAGCCAACTGAATGCAGTTCGTCCGCCACGGCCCCGATATTCCTGAGTGCCTCTTGCAACTGCACGAGGACGGGCGCGTGGTGTTCTTTTGTGGCGCGGGCGTTTCCTATCCCGCGCGGCTGCCCGGCTTTTCCGGTCTGGTGGACAGGCTCTACCAAGCCCTTTCGGTCACGCCAAATCCGGTGCAGCAGTCCGCCATCAAGGCGGGCCAGTTCGACACCGCCATCGGCCTGCTGGAATCAGATGTCGTCGGTGGGCGGGAAACCGTGCGCCGTTCGTTGGCAACGATCCTGGCGCCCGACCTTACGGCCCCGAACGCGACGGCTACGCATGAAGCTCTGCTGACCCTCGCGCAGAACCGCGAGGGCCGCACCCGGCTCATCACCACCAACTTCGACCGCCTGTTCGAGGAAGTCAGGAAGACGAGATCCCTGTCGTTTCCAGATTTCAAGGCCCCGCTTCTTCCCGTGCCGAAGACTCGGTGGGACGGCTTGGTGTATCTGCACGGCTTGTTGCCCGACGCGCCAACTGCGGGAGATATGGCTCGGCTGGTGGTTTCCAGCGGTGACTTCGGGTTGGCCTATCTGACCGAGCGCTGGGCCGCGCGTTTCGTCAGCGAGTTGTTCCGCAACTTCACCGTCTGCTTCGTCGGCTACAGCATCAACGATCCGGTGCTGCGCTACATGATGGATGCACTGGCCGCAGACCGTCTGCTGGGCGAATCGCCACCAGAGATGTTCGCCTTTGGCAGCCATTCCAAAGGCAAGGAGGTAGATCGCGCCAGTGAATGGAAAGCGAAGAACGTTACGCCCATTCTCTACCGCGAGCATCAGCATCACGCCTATCTGCACAAGACCCTGCGCGCTTGGGCGAACACCTACCGCGACGGTGTGCGCGGCAAAGAACGCATCGTCGTCGAATGCGCCATCGCCCGTCCACTGGCGAGCACGAAGCAGGACGATTTTGTCGGGCGGATGCTGTGGGCGTTGAGCGATCCAGGCGGCTTACCCGCAAAGCGGTTCGCGGAACTAGACCCCGTGCCGCCGCTGGACTGGTTGGAGCCGTTGAGTCAGGAACTCTATCGGCATGCCGACTTGGGGCGATTCGGTGTTCCGCCCCAAGCTACGCTAGACGAGAAGCTCGCTTACAGCCTGACCAGCAGGCCAGCGCCGTATCCGCTCGCGCCGTGGATGGCGATTGTCGATGCGGGGCATCGCAACAGCCGCTGGGATGCGGTGATGTTCCAACTGGCCCGCTGGCTCCTTCGTCACCTTGACGACCCGAAGCTATTTCTCTGGCTGATCAAACGTGGCGGCCAACTGCACGACCAATTGGTCTGGCTGATCGAACGTCGTCTCGATGAACTTGCCAAGTTCGCAAGTGACGGCAACACCACCGAGCTGGATCGCATCCGGGCGAGCGCGCCCAACGCCATTCCGCGCCCGTCAATGCGAACGCTTTGGCGCCTGCTCCTCAACGGGCATGTGAAGTCCAGACTACGTGACCTGAGCCTCTACCGCTGGCGAGATCAGTTCAAGAACGATGGGTTGACCGCCAGTGTGCGCTTGGCCCTGCGGGAAACCTTGACACCTTGCTTGTCATTGCGCGAGCCGTTCCGCTGGTCAGGCGAGGACGATGATGGGGAAGCACGGGATCGCATCAAGAGCATCGTGGAATGGGAGGTCGTACTGGCGTCGGATCACGTTCATTCCGGCTTGCGCGATCTGCCCAAGAATGAGCGGTGGACAGCGGCACTGCCGGAACTGCTAGACGACTTCAGCGCCCTGCTACGCGACGCACTCGATCTGATGCGCGAACTCGGCGGGGTGGACAGCGAGAACGATCACTCCTATGTCAACCAACCCTCGATTTCCGATCATTCGCAGAACAAAGACTTCCACGATTGGACGGCGCTGATCGAATTGGCCCGCGATGCGTGGTTGGCCACCGCCGCGAAGTCGCCGGAACGGGCGCGAATTGTGGCCGAGACGTGGGCGCATGGGCCGTATCCGGTATTTCGACGCCTCGCGCTGTTTGCCGCCGCGCAGGGGCGCGCTATTCCACTCCGGCAGGCTCTCGACTGGCTGTTGGCAGATGAGCAGCGTTGGCTCTGGTCGGAGGAAACCAGACGCGAAACCATGCGCCTATTGGTTTCGTTGGCACCGCAACTGAATGCAGCGATGCTGGCGGAACTGGAGCAGGCAATTCTTGCCGGACCACCCCGCGACCTGTACCGCACCGATATCGAGCCAGACGCTTGGAACAACATCGTGGATCACGGCGTGTGGCTGCGGCTTGCGAAAATGGCCCAAGCAGGCGTAACCCTCAGCGAAGCGGGACGAACGCGGTTCGATGCCCTCTCGGCACAATACCCGTGGCAGCTTGCCGCAGATGAGAGTGATGAATTTCCCATCTGGATGGGAGGCGGTTGGGTCGGTGATCGTGATCCGTGGAAGCCATTCACTCCCATTCCGCGCACGAAGCGCAGTGTGCTGGACTATCTGCTAGCGCATCCCGTACTGGAAAACTCGCAGCAGGACGACTGGCGCAAGCTGTGCTCGGAGATGTTTCAGGCAACAGCCTACGCACTATTCAAGCTCTCGCAGCAGAACAACTGGCCAGTTGAACGCTGGCGCGATGCGCTACAAGCCTGGGCGGAAGAAAATCTGCGCAATCGCTCTTGGCGCTTCATGGCTCCGGTTGTCGTCGACGCCCCAGATGACTTGGTGCAGGCCTTGTCCAACGGCATCAGTTGGTGGTTGCAGGCCGTAGCAAAAACGTTCGAGGGTCATGAAGATCACTTCCTGACGCTTGCTCAGCGCATCTTGCGCTTGGATTTCGAGGACGACGGCAACGCTGACGATCCGGTCTTCCGCGCCATCAATCATCCCGTCGGCCATGTGACGCAGGCATTGCTGGATTGGTGGTATCGCCAAGAACCAGACGACGGGCAAGGGCTGCCGGAATTCATCAAGCCCATCTTCACGGAGCTTTGCGATACGCAGATCGCCAAATTCAGGCATGGCCGGGTATTGCTGTCAGCCCATGCCCTCTCGTTATTCCGGGTGGATGAGGCTTGGTCGGAGCAGCACCTTCTACCACTGCTCGACTGGAATCGTTCCGAAACCGAAGCGCACGCTGCGTGGGAAGGTTTCCTTTGTTCACCACGGCTGTATCGCCCGTTGATGGAAGCGATCAAGCCCGCCTTTCTCGACACGGTGAATCACTACGCGCAGTTGGGCAAGCACAATGAGCAGTTCGCGGCGTTCCTGACATTCGCGGCGCTCGATCCCGGCGACACTTTCACCATAGTGCAACTGGCCACTGCCATCCGCGCACTTCCTGCCGATGGCCTGCGCGAATCGGCTCAAGCTTTGGTGCGGGCGCTGGAAGGTGCAGGCGACCAGCGCGAAGGCTACTGGAAGAATCGGATCTTGCCGTTTTGGGAAAAGATCTGGCCGAAGTCGAACGATCAGGCATCGAGCGCCAACGCCGAATCGCTGGCTCGTCTGTGCGTCGCGGCGGGCGGCGCGTTCCCATCGGCGATGGCAGCCGTTGGGAATTGGCTGCGCGTGGTTCAGGACCCTGACTATGTGACTCATCGCTTGCAGCAATCCGGTTTGTCCGGCCGCTTTCCAGAAGACGCGCTGCAGCTGCTATTCACCATCCTGGGCGACCGGCCATCGTGGCTACCACCAGAACTGCGCCAATGCCTTGATGCCATCGGTCAAGCCGCCCCGAATTTGCGTCAGGATCACAGGTATATGAGGGTGGATGAACTGGCGAGGAGATTTGGAATATGAGCGCCTTGCGTTGCGCCCAACACGGCAGCTGGACGCCACATCCGCAGGTGCCTCCGAAGGTCGAGTACCACACATGACCGACTGGGGCCAGTCGCTGTGCCCAGCCCTCGACGAGCTGCTGACCTAGGCCGAGCAGCGACCGACGCCGAAGCGCCAGCGCGGGTCGTCGGAAGCTCAGTGACGCGCTGGACGGTGAAGGCCGCCGAGATTCGCGAGGAGACCAACTACGCGGGCGTTCGCGTCACCTTGATGGGCTTGCTCGGCGGCGCACGTTGCCGCGTGCAGATCGACATCGGCTTCGGCGATGCCGTCGTGCCCGGCCCGGAAGCGCGCATCGAAGGGACTCCGTCGCCGCAGCTGCGGGTCTATCCCAGCTACAGGTCGTCGCCGAGAAGCTGAAAGCAAGGGCGTCAGCGCTGAAACGCTCGTGTCAGTGACTGCGCTGCTAGCCGCGTGGCCTCACCCGCCGCCGTGAACAGCTTGCCGAGGGTGAGGAACCCATGGACCATGCCCTCGAAGCAGTGATACTCCACAGCGACCCCGGCGGCTTTCAGATGGTCGGCATAGGCCACGCAGTCATCGAGCAACGGATCGAAGCCTGCGGTAATGACCAGCGCGGGCGCAACGCCTGCCAGATCGGTCCGCCGCAACGGTGACGCGCGCCAGTCGTCGTAGTCGCGGGCGTGGCGCAGATACTTGTTCTGAAAGTAGCGAATCGATTCCAGATCGAGCAGATAGCCGCGACCGAACTGCCGCCACGAGGGGCGCTCCGTGCGCTGGTCCGTTGCCGGATAAACCAGGAGTTGAAGCGCGACCGACGGTGCGCCACGGTCCCGCGCGAGGATTGCCGTCACTGCCGCGAGATTGCCTCCCGCGCTGTCGCCTCCCACCGCGATACGCGAGGCATCCACGTCCAGTTCCTCCGCGTGTTCGCTGGCCCAGACCGTTGCGGTGCAGGCATCGTCCACCGCTGCAGGAAACGGGTGTTCGGGTGCCAGCCGATAGTCGACGGACAACACTGCACAACACGCCTCGTTGGCGAGCGTCCTACACAGGGGATCGTAGCTGTCGAGGTCGCCCACGGTCCAGCCGCCGCCATGAAAGAAGACCAGCAGCGGAAGCGCCATCTCTGCTGTGCTGCCCCGCGGCCGATAAAGACGCGCTGCAATCGCTGCGCCCTCGCCGGGTATCTCGATTTCGCGCACGGCAGCAACCTGGGGCGCCGGGGGACTGAAATACGCGTGGAGCTTGCGCGTTTCGTCGCGCGCGCGATCGACATCGAGTGTGTGGAACGCCGGAGCTGCCGCCCTCGCGACGATATCCATCAGCGCCTTCGCCTGCGGATCGAGAATCTTGCTCATCGGGTAATGCTGCTCAAGCGAATGGCAGGCGCACTTGCAGGCGGGAACCGCAAACTCACGACGGCTGTTGGCCGACGTCCGGGTCAGTGCGGCGCGCGAAGCGGTTGGCCGCGTAACGGTTCCAGAGCATTGCGAAGCCACCACCGACCACAATGCCGGCGGTATCGATCATCCAGTCGAGGAAGGATGGCGATCGACTCGCCGACAGGAACTGGATGACTTCTGCAGCGGCGGCGAACAGGAGCAACGCCGCGCCTGTGGTGACGACGGCATTCGCTGCTGCCGGTTCGCGGCGACGCGCGATCGACGAGAAGGCAAGCCACGCGAGCAGCGCGAAGAGGGTGAGGTGGCCGAGTTTCTTGACCGTCAGCACGAGGCCAAACGGCCACCCGAGCGCCTGCCTCACCTCGTGGGTCCAGCGCGGGCGGTAATCCGCCGGGCCGTCAACGTGCGACGACGTCGCGGATAGTTCGGGATCCACCAGTCCGTTCACTGCGTCCGCGCCCCGATCCACGATCAGTTCGATGGCGCCTTCCGGTGCTGTGACACCGAAGGTGATCACCATCACAATCGCAATGATGGCCGCCCCGAGCGGGCGATCGAGGAGCCGCGCGAGCCATCCGCAGTAAACGAGGACGGCGCCCCAGAGCGCTGCGAATCCGGCCCGCCAATAGAACGCGGTGGACTTCTCGGCCGCCGGCGCGAGTCGCAGATCGTCGACCCACAAGGTGCCGGAAGCGCCCAGGTTCTGCACGTTCATCTGCACCGCGACGATGTCATACGCGAGCGGAACCACTCCCTCGCACGGCTCCCACGACCTCGACCCTTCGACCTCGCAGATCGTGCGCGCGAAACGATGCCCGTCGCTGTCGATCATCGACAGGAGGATGCGTCCCATGTTCCAGCGGTTCGCGCCCGGGACGAGGTTCTCGCTGCGCACTCTTGCCGAGACGCGCAGCAGGCGAGCGCCTTTTGGCCGATCGACCGTGTAGTTGAGGCTGACGCCACGGCCCGCCTGGGGTTCGAGTCGCATTCCCCCCGATTCCTCGACGCCACCGTGTCCGTCCCACGTCACGCCCGGTCCCCGTACCCGCCAGGCCCCACCGGCGGAGAGCGTCGGTTGGTCGAGCCCGCCACCGGTGACGAGGTTGGGGCCGACATCGCGGTACGGATCGTAGTAGATGAAGAACAGCGCCATCGCGGCAAGGAACACCGCAGCGAGGAGCAGCCCGACGACGGGCTTGAGAAGGAATGGCGAAAACTTGCGAAAGGGCATCCGTAATCCGGAAGAAACGACGGGGAAGTGCTGTTTACCACGGTCGCCCGAAGGCGTGCAACGCGCCGCGGAACGGCTGCGGGCGGACGCCAATCAGAGAAAGCGATCGAGCAGTCGCCGACTCGCGTGATCCAGGGCACCGAGATCGCGGATGAGGAACTGAATGCCGTGGCGGTCCGCGATGAGCAAGCCCGAGCGACCGAGCCGGCGGATGTCTTCCTCGCCCTTCAGCACGAAGGCGGTTTCGCCCCGGTCCGTCTCTACCTCCCACGTGCTGGGGGTCGCGAAGCTCGAAACGCTGCGCAGCCGCCGGATCTCGGGCACGAAATCACGGCTGGCCAGTTCTTCTTCGAGCAGTGCACGGATCTCGGGGCGCAAATCGGAAAGTTGCTCGATCCACGCCAGTTCATGACCGTCGCTACCGACCAGTGCGATGGAATCGCCCGGCGCGGAGATGGGAAACGCGCGTACCGGCACCACGCCCTCGTGACTGCGACCGTCGCTGGTTACCAGAACCAACCGACCGAACGCGTTGCGGGTCAGGCGGAGGTCGTGGCCGGGCATCCTGGGTGCGGTCCTACGCCGCAGTTGCCGCAGACTTGCCATCCCAGCCCTCCTCGCCCGACGGCGGAATGTCGACCTGCCGCGCCTGCGCCTCGTGCAGACGATAGTAGGCGCCCTGTCTCGCCATCAGCGCTTCGTGCGGGCCGACCTCGACGATCTCGCCCTGCTCCATCACGACCAGCCGGTCGGCCCGACGCAGCGTCGACAGGCGGTGGGCGATGGCAATCGTCGTGCGCCCGCGCACGAGATTGTCGAGGGCCTTCTGGATTTCCTGCTCGGTCTCGGTATCGACCGACGACGTCGCCTCGTCGAGGATGAGAATGCGTGGATCGATGAGCAGTGCCCGCGCGATGGAGATGCGCTGGCGTTCGCCTCCGGAGAGCCCCTGGCCGCGCTCGCCCACCAGGGAATCGTAACCACGCGGGAGCCGCAGGATGAACTCGTGCGCATGCGCGGCGCGCGCGGCGGCCACGATCTCCGCGCGTGTCGCGCCCGGCTTGCCGTAGGCGATGTTCTCGGCAACCGTACCGAAGAACAGGAAGGGCTCCTGCAGCACGAGGCCGATATGGCGTCTGCATTCTTCGACCGGCAACGACCGGACATCGACGCCGTCGATCCGGATCGCGCCTTCCGTCACGTCGTAGAAGCGGCAGATCAGGTTGACGAGTGTGCTCTTGCCGGACCCGCTGTGGCCGACGAGCCCGATCATCTCGCCCGGCGCGATCTTGAGATCGACACCGCGCAGGACCGTGCGATTGCCGTAGCGGAAGTGGACGTCGCGGATATCGATTTCACCGCGCACCTGCGCGAGATGCACCGGGTGCGTCGGTTCCGGAACGCTCGATACGTGATCGAGGATGTCGAAGATCCGCTTTGCTCCGGCAGCGGCCTTCTGCGTCACGGAGACGATGCGACTCATCGAGTCCAAGCGGATGTAGAAGCGGCTGATGTACGCGAGGAACGCGGTCAGCACACCCACGGTGATCTCGTTGCGCGACACCTGCCAGATGCCGAAAGCCCACACGAAGAGCAGTCCGACCTCGGTGAGCAGCGAAACCGTCGGCGAGAAGAGCGCCCACACGCGGTTCAAGCGATCGTTCGCCGCCAGATTGTGCTTGTTCGCCTCGCGGAAACGGGCGGACTCCCTGCGCTCCTGGGCGAAGGCCTTCACCACGCGAATGCCGGGAATGGTGTCGGCGAGCACGCTGGTCACTTCCGACCAGACGCGGTCGATCTTCTCGAAACCCGTGCGCAGCCTGTCGCGCACGATGTGAATCATCCACACGATGAAGGGCAGCGGCAGCAACGTCACCAGTGCCAGCCAGGGGTTGATCGAGACCAGGATCGCCGCGGTCAGCGTGATCATCAGCACGTCCGTCGCGAAATCCAGCGCGTGCAGTGACAGGAAGATGCAGATGCGGTCGGTCTCGGCGCCGATGCGCGCCATCAGGTCGCCGGTGCGCTTGCCGCCGAAATACTCCAGCGACAGGCCAAGGAGGTGCTCGTAGGTGGCGGTGCGCAGGTCGGCACCGATGCGCTCGCTCACGAGCGCCAGCATGTAGGTGCGCGCCCAGCCAAGCCCCCAAGCCAGCAAGGCGGAGCCGAAGAGTCCGGCGAGCAGCAGCCAGACCACACCGAAATCGATCGGCGTGCCGCGCTCGAACGGAACCAGCACCCGGTCCATCAGCGGCATGGTCAGATAGGGCGGCACCAGCGTTGCCGCGGTCGCGGCGAGCGTGAGCGCGAAGCCGACGAAGAGCTGCAACCTGTAGGGCTTGGCGAACCGCCAGAGCCGCAGCAGCGTCCAGGTCGAGGGCGGGGAGTGGAAGTCCCGCCGACAGCCCATGCACTCGTCGAGATCGGGGTCGAGAACCGAACCGCAGCAGGGGCAGAGCGCTTCGCCGGCGGGCGCCGGCTGGTCGGAACGACCCGGCTCCGACCACTGCTCGAACTGTTCGACTGCGCGCCCCGCGGCGGCGTGACTTTCGAGCGTGTAGCGCCAACATGCAAGGCGCGACTTCTCGTCGCTGAGCTCAAGGGTGCCGACGCCGGCGTGGTCGTGCTGGCCGAGCCGCAGCCCGTGGCGATACTTCCAGTCGCGCCAGATCGGTTCCCCAGGCGTGCGTGCGAGCACTCGCCGGTCGGTGACGACGACGATACCCCGTGCGAAGCGGAGCCGTTCGTCCAAGTCGAGCGGCACCCAGGCGAGGACGGTTTCCTCTCCCATTAGCACGGCCTTCACCTCGTCTCCCCAGGACGCAGGGAGCGAGCCGTTGCACGAAGAGGGCTGCTCTGTCGCAAGAGGTTGGGTCATCGTCGTGTGGTCCTGCCAGAAAAACACCGCGCTCACGGGCGGGGCGGAGATTGCGCTTTGTGTTCTTGCTGTGACAGCAACGTCGCAGGACGCAGCCGCGTTGACCCGAACTGATTCGGCACCGGTCTTGTACGCCTGACCCGTCGCTTGCCGTTGGCTTATCGCCGTTTCTTCTGATGAGCTAACGGTATGATTTTTAGCCAGTATACCGCAGCCCTTGGCATACGCGCAGACGCCGTCAGCGAAATTTCGCGCATTTTCCTGTCGTCGCCGCCGCGGCTCGCGCGTTAACGGGCGGGACGGGTGCGCGAGCAGAACGCCCCGACAACCTCAGGAGCGACGGCGCCAAGCCTCCAGACACACCATGAAAAACAGAGACATCGAGATCCTTCGCGTGGTCCACCTGCGTGGACCGAACATGTGGACGTACCGCCCGGTACTCGAAGCGTGGGTCGACATCGGCGCACTCGAAGACGAGCCATCGAACACCATCCCCGGCTTCTACGAGCGCCTGTCCTCCTGGCTGCCGTCGCTCATCGAGCATCGCTGCAGCTATGGCGAGAGGGGTGGATTTCTCCGCAGAGTGCAGGAGGGCACTTGGCCCGCACACATACTCGAGCACGTCACGCTGGAGTTACAAAACCTAGCCGGAATGCCTGGCGGCTTTGGCAAAGCGCGCGAGACCTCCACGCGCGGCGTTTATAGGGTGATCGTACGAGCCTGGCACGAAAAAGTCTCGCGCGACGCGCTCGAGGCTGGAAGAGATCTGGTGATGGCGGCCATCGAGGACCGCCCGTTCGACGTCGCTGCCGCGGTCGAGCGTCTGCGCGACGGAGTCGATTCCTACTGTTTAGGTCCCAGCACTGCGTGCATCGTTGATGCGGCGGACGATCGCGACATTCCCGCGATACGGCTCTCCCAGGGAAATCTGGTGCAGTTGGGCTATGGCGCCAAGCAGCACCGCATCTGGACCGCGGAAACCGATCGCACGAGTGCGATCGCGGAGAGCATCTCGCGCGACAAGGACCTGACCAAACGCCTGCTCGAGACCTGCGGCGTGCCGGTGCCCGAGGGGCGGCTGGTCGAAAGCCCGGAAGATGCGTGGCACGCAGCCGAGGAAATCGGCACCCCGGTCGTGGTGAAGCCGACCGACGGTAATCATGGCCGCGGCGTGTTCACTGATCTGACGGCTCGTGAGCAGATCGAGGCTGCGTATCGCGTGGCCTGCGAAGAAGGTACCGGTGTCATCGTCGAACGCTGCGTGCCTGGATCCGAACACCGCCTGCTCGTGGTTGGCGGGCGCGTCGCGGCAGCGGCGAAGGGTGAAGCAGCGTCAGTGGTGGGAGATGGTCGCTCGACAATTCGTGAGCTCGTCCAGAGCCAGCTCAACTCCGATCCTCGGCGGGGTAACACGGAGGACTTCCCTTTGAATCCCGTACGCATGAATTCCACCGTCCGGGCCGACCTCGCGCGCCAAGGTTTCACACCCGAATCGATACCGCCCGCAGACCAGACCGTGCTGGTCCAGCGCAACGGCAATGTCGCCTTCGACGTCACCGACCGCGTCCACGCCGATGTGGCGGCGGCGGCGGCTCTCGCCGCGCGAGTGGTCGGGCTCGACATTGCCGGCATCGACCTGGTGGCGGAAGACGTCGGACGACCCCTCGACGAGCAGGGCGGTGCAATCGTCGAGGTCAATGCCGGCCCTAGCCTGATATATCACCTCAAACCAGCCGACGCAGCCCCGCGTCCCGTGGGCCGCGCCATCATCGACCACCTCTTCGCCGGCGGCAGCGACTGCCGCATTCCCATCGTCGGCGTCTCCGGCGCGAGCCACACCACGCTCGTCTCACGCCTGGTCGCCTGGATGCTGCATCTTGCCGGCAAACAGGTTGGCCTCGCCTGCCGCACCGGGCTCTATCTCAACCGCCGGCGCATCGAAAGCGGTGATGCGACGCATTGGGAAGCCGGACAGCGACTGCTCATGAACCGCGCGATCGAGGCCGCGGTATTCGAGAACGGCGCGCGGACGATCCTCGCCGAGGGTCTCGCCTACGACCGCTGCCAGATCGGGATCGTCACCGACCTGGGCGCCCCCGACGAGTTCGCCGAGTTCGACATTCGCGAACCGGATCAGCTCTACAGTGTTCTGCGCACGCAGGTGGACGTCGTCCTGCCGCACGGCGTGGCGGTCCTGAACGCCCACGATCCCCAGGTCGTCGAGATGGCGCCGCTCTGCGACGGCGAGGTGATTTTCTACGCCGCCGATGACGGCTCCACGGTCGTCGCCGAACACCTCGCCGACGGTGGTCGTGCGGTTTTCATCCGCGAGGGTCAGATCGTGTGCGCTGCAGGCGGCAACGCAAGCACGCTGGTCAATCTGGAAGCGGCGCTGCGGCGGCGCAACGGCAGGCAGAAGCCTGCCGTCGAAGGCGTGCTCGCTGCAGTCGCGGCGGCCGTCGCACTTGACCTGCCCGTCGACACGATCGCCACGGCGATCGAGACGTTCGACGCCAACGGCACCGCCGCGACTCGCGCCGCCGGCCCTGGTGTGCGCGTCGCAGCACGCTAGCCGCCCCGCCTCACTCACCAGGAAATCGGCATGGAAGTCTCGAAGATCTGCATCCTCCGCGGCCCCAACCTCTGGACCCGCCTGACCGCCATCGAGGCCACGGTCATCTGCGACGAAAGCGAGCGCAGCCTCTCCGCCATGGCCGGTGTCGAATCGCGATTCCGCGCCATCTTTCCCGAGATCGGCTTTCTCGAACCCGCGACCCATACCGAGACGCTGTCGCTCGCCCACGTGCTCGAACTCGCAACCCTCGGGCTGCAGGCCCAAGCCGGGTGTCCCGTCACGTTCAGTCGCACCGCGCCCGCCGCCACGCCCGGAGTCTTCCACGTCGTGGTGGAGTACACCGAGGAAGAGGTCGTCCGGCTCGCCCTGGAACTTGCCGAGTCGCTGTGCCGAGCGGCGGTGGAAGACACGCCCTTCGACGTCTCTGCTGCGCTCGCACGGCTGCGCGATCTCGACGAGGACGTGCGCCTCGGGCCCAGCACCGGCGCCATCGTGCAGGC
>JAEUMW010000353.1 GCA_016791345.1 Betaproteobacteria bacterium
CGTAACCACCTTCACCGAGCCGGAACTGCGCGCCGCGGTGGAAGCCGCCGAGAACTGGGGTACGTACGTTACCGTGCATGCCTATACGTCCGAATCGATTCAACGGGCCGTCGGGCAAGGGGTCAAGTGCATTGAGCACGGCCACCTGATGGACGAGCCTACCGCGAAGCTCATGGCGGAGCGGGGCATCTGGCTCAGCATCCAGCCGTTTTCCGAAGACATGGCAAACGTGTTTCCCCCCGGCTCGGACGAGCGGGAGAAGTTTCATGAAGTGTTCGCCGGCATGGACGCCGCCTACCGGCTGGCGAAGAAATACAAGCTCAAGACAGCATTCGGCACCGATGTCCTGTTCTCTCCTGCGCTGGCACAGCGCCAGGGCGCGCTGCTGGCCACGCTGACCCGCTGGTACGCGCCGGCGGAAGTGCTCGTCATGGCCACCGGGACCAACGCCCAGTTGCTGGCCCTGTCCGGCAAGCGCAGCCCCTACCCCGGCAAGCTCGGGGTTGTCGAAGAAGGCGCGCTGGCCGACCTGCTGCTCGTCGACGGCAACCCGATCGAGGACATCGCGCTGATCGAGGATCCCGGCAGGAACTTCGTCCTCATCATGAAGGACGGAAAGATCTACAAGAACACGCTGCCGAAGTGACCGTGAGTGCCCTCATGACCACCGCGCTCGTACTGATCGACTTGCAAAACGACTACTTTCCCGGCGGTGCGATGGAACTGGTCGGTGCGAACGCGGCGGTGGCGCAAGCGCGTCTGCTTCTCGACGCGTTTCGAGCGCGTTCCCTGCCGGTCTTTCACGTGCAGCACATTGCAGAACGACCGGGCGCCACGTTCTTCCTCCCGGGCACTCCAGGCGTCGACATTCACGCCGACGTCGCACCCTCGGCAGGCGAAGTCATCGTCACCAAGCACTTCCCCAGCAGTTTTCGCGAGACCGCGTTGCTCGAACACCTGCGTGCCGCTGGCGCCTCGAAACTCGTCGTCGCCGGCATGATGACCCACATGTGCGTGGACACCACCGTACGTGCAGCGGCAGACCTCGGTTTCGACTGCTCCCTGGCGCAGGACGGCTGCGCGACGAGAGCCCTGGAGTTCGAGGGTCGGCAGGTCGGGGCACAGGAAGTCCAGCTGGCGTACCTGGCTGCGCTGAGTGGTGCTTTCGCCAGGACCCTGCCCGCACGATCGCTCGCCGCAGAACTTTGAAAAGACCGCCTCGAACGTTCGCACGTTGACCACTACGACCAAAGACAGCCGATGACCCAGATCACGGAAATCGCCAGCGATGTGTTCCGCATCTCCACGTTCATGCGCGAGGCGGACCTGCAGTTCAATCAGTTCCTCGTGCGCGACGACGAGCCGCTGCTGTTCCACACGGGCATGAAAGGGATATTTCCGGTCGTGCGCGACGCGGTGGCGCGCCTGCTTCCGCCCGAGAGCGTGCGCTGGATCGGCTTCAGCCATTTCGAGGCCGATGAATGCGGCGCGCTTGCGGAATGGCAGGCGCTGGCACCCCGGGCGACCGCCGTGTGCAGCCTGGTGGCGAAGCTCGTGAGCGTGGACGACGTGGTGGCGCGCCGCCCGGCGCAGGCGCTGGCAGACGGCGAACAGCTTCGCACCGGAAGACGTCGGTTTCGCTTTCTGCAGACGCCGCACGTGCCGCACTGCTGGGAGGCCAGTCTGCTGTTCGAGGAAACCGAGGGCACCCTGTTCTGTTCGGATCTCTTCCACCAGAGCGGCGATGTCGAGCCGAGCACCAGCGGCGATGTCGTCGGACGGTTCCAGCGCACGCTCTTCGAGTATCAGAAAGGACCTCTCGCGAACTATCTGCCGTACACGCGCGACACCGGGCCGACGCTGCAACGGCTGGCCGAGCTGAAGCCGCGCACGATCGCGGCGATGCACGGCTCGGCGTACGTCGGCGATGGCGCCCGCGCCATCATGGAGCTCGCGGAAGTCATGGAGGAGATGCTCGGGTAACCCGTCGCACTAACGCCCGAATCCCGGCCGAAGGTGAACGCGCTGCCGTAGTCTACGGAAGCCAACCAGGACCGACCCGGCAGTGCGGGCCTGCGCGCGCGGAGCGGCTGATCCGCGCAACAGGGCTCGCCCGAACAGCAAAGAGCGCGAGCAGGAGATTCTGCGTTGATCGATCACACGGGACTGCAAGTCAGCGACTTCGCGAAGAGCAAGACGTTCTATGCGGCCGCCCTCGCACCGCTTGGCTATCAAGCGATCATGGAGCTGCCGGCGTCGGTCACCGGCCATGGCGACGTCGTCGGTTTCGGCGTGCCGCCGAAGCCGGACTTCTGGGTCGCTGCCGGCTCACCGAATGCGCCGCCGATCCACGTCGCGTTTCGCGCTGCGAATCGTGCGGCGGTCGATGCGTTCTACAAGGCCGCCCTTCTCGCAGGCGGGCGCGACAACGGCGCCCCTGGCCCGCGCCCGCACTACCATCCCGACTACTACGGCGCGTTCGTTCTCGACCCCGACGGACACAACATCGAGGCCGTTTGCCATGACCCTGCCTGAGCGCGAGCAACACCCGGCCACGCTGCCCGTGATCCCGCCCTGTCGTGCCCCCGGTCGCGCCACATCTGCATCGGCCCTGGCGCTTTAGCCGGAAGAAGGCCGAACAAGCCGATCCTGCGCGAACCGCCCCCTCCCGCTTGCTTAAGCGGCAGGCGTATTACCCCTGGCTCGTCATCGCGACGACCTGTGTCGCCGCTTTCATTGGTCAGGTCGATGCGAGCATCGTCCAGCTCGCCCTGCCCGATCTGGAACGCGTGTTCGACGCACCGCTGCACGCAGTGAGCTGGGTAGCAATCGGCTACCTGCTCGCGTTCGCGTGTCTCCTGCCAGTGTTTGCCCGTGTAGCCGAGATCGTCGGGCGCAAGGTGATGTACCTCGCCGGCTTCGCCGTATTCGGCCTCGTCTCCGCCCTGTGCGCGCTGGCGCCGAGCCTGCCGACGCTGATCGCGTTTCGCGTGCTGCACGGAGCCGCCGGCGCAATGCTCGGGGCAAACAGCATCGCCATTCTGGTGACGGCCGCAGGACCGGACCGCAAGGGACGCGCAATGGGCATATACGCTGCCGCGCAGGCCGTCGGCATCAGCGTCGGCCCGGCCGTGGGCGGCTTGCTGCTCGACACATTCGACTGGCGCTGGATCTTCTGGGTGAACGTGCCGTTCGCGCTGGCCGCCACGGCGATCGGGTGGCTCGTGCTGCCGCGCACCGCCGAGACGAGTGCGGATCGCCGGTTCGACTGGCCCGGCGCGCTGCTGCTCACTCCGGCGCTCACGCTTCTGTTGCTCGCCATCACGCAGGTGCGGGCGTGGGGCCTGCTGTCGACGGCGACCCTCGGTTGCGGCGCGGCGGCGCTCCTGCTGCTCGCCGCCTTCGTGCTGCGCGAGCGCCACCTGCACTCGCCCCTGCTCGACGTTTCGCTGTTCCGGTCGAAAGCCTTCGCCGCCGGCTGCCGGGGTCGTCCTCTCCTATGCCATGCTTTACGCGGTGTTCTTCCTCATGTCGTTCGCCCTCGTTCGCGGCCATCACGACAGCCCGCTGACGGCGGGAATGCGGCTCGCCGTCATACCGGTCGCACTCGGCCTGGCGGCACCGGTAAGCGGCGGCCTCGCCGATGCCTGGCCGCGGCTCATGCCGGTGGCAGGCATGACGCTCTGCGCAGCGGCGCTTGTCGCGCTCGGCATCGCCATGACCGGCGCCGACTGGAACAGGGCCATGATCAT
The DNA here is from genome assembly GCA_016791345.1 of Betaproteobacteria bacterium. Classification (NCBI taxonomy): domain Bacteria; kingdom Pseudomonadati; phylum Pseudomonadota; class Betaproteobacteria; species Betaproteobacteria bacterium. The sequence continues at coordinate 3,753 of JAEUMW010000353.1, forward strand.
GGCAGCGCTCGCCGCCTTCGGCGCCGGTCTTGGCATGTTCATCGCGCCGAACAACACGGCGACCGTGAATGCGGCACCACCCGAGCGATCCGGGCAGGCGGGCGGACTGCTGAGTCTGCTGCGCGTCTTCGGCACCGGTCTCGGGGTGGCAACGGCCGCCGCGGTGCTCTCCTGGCGGTTGCCACGATCCGGCGGTGTGATCGGACGCACCACGGGACTTCCGGAATCCGTGGTTTCCGCCGCCGTTGGCGAGGTCCTGTTGATGCTGGTGGCGTTCGCGCTGCTGGCGGCCGCCGCATCCCTCCTGCGCCCGGAGAACCGAACAAGGGTGCGACGCCCTCAGGGATAGACGGAGCCAACGATCAGCGCGCTGCAAACGACGGAGGCCTGGCCCGTGTCGCCAGGTCGTTGGCACCACAACGCTCAGGTAAACAGATTCACTATCCCGTCGAGTCCCACGAAGTCGAGTGCGTAGCTCGCGTGTGCCTTGACCACCGGCTTGGCGTGGAAGGCGACGCTCACGCCGGCTTCGGCCATGAACGCGAGATCGTTCGCACCGTCCCCCAGCGCCAGCACCTGCCGCGGTTCCAATCCCAGAGCGTCGCGCCTCTCGCGCAGCGCGCGCGCCTTGACTTCGGCATCGACGATCTCGCCCACGACACGGCCGGTGAGTTTGCCGTCCACGATCTCCAGTTGCGTTCCGCGCACTTCGTCGAGACCGAGGCGAGCGCGCAGACGATCGGTGAAATACGTGAAGCCCCCGGAGACGAGCAGCGTGCGCACGCCCCTGCTGCGCAGCGCGGCGAGCAGCTTCTCCGCACCCGGCGTAAGCCGCAGCCGCTCGCGGTAGACGCGTTCGAGCGCCGCCTCCGGCAGACCGACGAGCGCCGCGACGCGCCGCATGAGACTTTCGACGAAGTCGATTTCGCCGCGCATGGCAGCTGCGGTAACGGGCGCGACCTCGGCCTTGCGTCCGGCAAGGTCGGCGACCTCGTCGATGCACTCGATCGTGATGAGGGTGGAATCCATGTCCAGCACGACGAGGCGGAAGTCGTCCAGTCGCGCCCCCTCGGGCACGAAGGCGTGGTCGAGCCGGGCCGCTTCGCAATAGGGTGCGATCTCCGCCGCCGGCTGCGCGTCGCGCAGTCGAAACGCTTCGTCCTCGATGCGCTCGATGCCAGTCGCGCGAGCGAGCTTCGCGATCTCCTTAAGGTCGTGGGTGTAGACCTCCAGTCCCTGCACGATCAGGTTCATTGAGGATTCCGTCCGTTCAGTGTGAACGTCAAACGCGTAGCAGCAAGCGCCCGGTCGAGCGTCACCGGCTGCCGCTGCACGATCTCGCCGAGTTCGCGGTGCGGATCTAGCAGCACCACCGACGCCACGTGGTTCACTGCCGGTTCGACGAGCGCGATCGACCAGTCGCGCACGTCGCCCTGCTCCTGCTGCGGTAGCTGCGCGATGCGCGGGCGCGCGCCGGAGAAGTCGATGTCGAGCCCGGCGAGCCCGGCCGTCACGCCGAGACCGCTCGCCTTGAGCCACGCCTCCTTGCAAGTCCAGAGCTCGATGAAGCGGCGCGAACGCGCGGCGGGATCCAGCGCCTGCAGCATCGCCTGCTCCCCCGGCGAGCCATAGCGGCCGGCGAGC
>JAEUMW010000354.1 GCA_016791345.1 Betaproteobacteria bacterium
CCGAAGCCCATGAGTGCGGCACCGACGAGATGCGTGGCGGTATCCTCGGCAGAGCGGAAGCCTTCGATGCGAAAGCGTCCACAGAGCAGGGAGTTCACGGCCGATCCCACGACGATGCCGAAGACGACGGCAATCGCGAAGGTCACGGTGCGCGATGCGTCCGTCCACAGCATGAAGAGTTCGAGCGTGTAGGCGAAGGGGGCCACGTTGGTGACGGACTCGGGGCGATTGGAATTGGTCCCGAAGTGCGTCATCTCGAGCGTGTCGGGATTCTCGCCGTAGCCGACGTGACCCGTCAGATACCAGCCCGCCACGATCGCGAGGCCGACCGCCACTCCGCCCAGCAGGTGCTCGATGCTTCGGCCCTCGCGGCGCGCCAGCGCCAGGATGACGAGACCGCCACCGAGCAGAGCGGTAACGAGGATCTGCAGGGCACGTCGACTCGCGCCGAGCGCGCCGCTCAGCACCGTCGGCAGATCCTGCCCGCCACGCACGTGAATCGCGACGCGATCGAGCGTCTCGATGCGCACGACCGCGAGCACGCCGCGCAAGGTCATGTAGGCGACGATGCCCAGGACGAGGAAGACCACGACCGACTTCAGGTTGCCGTTGCCGATGCGGATGAGCGTCTTCGTCCCGCACCCGGACGCGAGTGTCATGCCGGCGCCAAAGAAAAGGCCGCCGATGACGTACGCCAGCCACGCGAAGGTGGGCGTGCGGTAGATGCTCTTGTCGAGGTCGATAAGCCCGGACAACTCGAGACCGTTGGCGCCGACGACGGCGACCCCGATGGCGAGCAGCCACATGCGCATGCGGCCCCAGTCGTTCATGGTGACGATGTCGGACACTGCACCCAGCGTGCAGAACTGCGTCCGGTCGCCGACGAAACCGATCACGAGGCCGATCGCGAATCCGCCCCAGGCGACGATCAGTGCAGCATTCGCGGACATCGATGGGCGCCCCGGGAAACGCTATGTGGCGAAGCTGCAGTCCCTCGACGAACCTGCACGCTCAGTCAGGCGACATAGCGCGTCGGGTCCGGCAGTCGCGCTGCCTCGAAACCGGCACGGCGCAGGCGGCAGGCATCGCAGCGCCCGCACGCCAACCCCTCCGGACTGGCCTGATAGCAGGAGACCGTCGCGCCGAAGTCCACGCCCAGGTCCATGCCGCGACGCACGATCTCGGCCTTCGTGAGGTACACGAGCGGACGGTGCAGCGTGAATGAACGCCCCTCGACTGCGGCCCGGGTGGCGAGATTCGCCATCACTTCGTAAGCATGAAGATACTCCGGCCGGCAATCCGGATAGCCCGAGTAGTCGACGGCGTTCGCGCCGATGAAGAGGTCCGCCGCGCCGAGCACCTCCGCCCACGCGAGCCCCAGCGACAAGAGGATCGTGTTGCGGGCCGGCACGTAGGTGACCGGGATGCCATCCGCAGGATCCTCCGGAACGGCAATGTCGGAATCGGTCAGGGCGGAGCCGCCGATCGCGGCGAGATCGACTCTAAGCACCTTGTGCGCGACGGCACCGAGCGAGCGCGCCACCGTCTCCGCCGCGTGCAGCTCCGCGCGGTGACGCTGCCCGTAGTCCACCGAAAGACAGTGGCATGCGAAGCCTTCGGCTCGCGCAATGGCCAGTGTCACCGCGGAATCGAGGCCACCGGACAGCAGAACGACAGCAGCCGCGTCAGCCATGCCGGGTCATTGCCTGCGCTGCCGTGATCAGCGGCTCGGCAGACCGCGCACGCGCCAGCCCTGCGCGCGCAGAAAGTCCAGCGTGGGCTTGACCGAATGCTCGACCAGACGCTGACGTACCGGGTTGGTCCGTGCCAGTTGCTGCCACGTGCGCGGACGCTCGAACCCCGCCGCCGCGTAGACCACCGACGGCGGATAGAAGAGATGGCGCGCGAGGGCGCCCACGAAACGGGAGAGCAACGGCGCCTGCAACGCCCGCTGCCAGCCGGACAGCCGTTGCGACACCTCCTCGCAGTTCGCGCGCGCAAGTGCGATGTGCCGCGTCTCGTCCATGACCTGAAGGGTGGCGAGATGATAGACGACGGCACAGACGGGAACGCTGTCCGACATCTGACGCACCGCGCGGTTGAGCCTGTCGGGAAGCTCTTCGCCGACGACGGCAAGCGCCCAGAACAGCGCAGAGTCGACGCCGACCCGCCGCGTGCATGCGGCCAGAAAGCGCGGGCGGTGGCGATGGGCGTCCGCGATGTGCAGTCCGCTGCGCTCGGACAACTCGACGAACATGAGGCTGTGCCCAGCCTTCTCGCGGATCTCGTGCAGGTAACGGCTCTGCAGCGCCGGTCCGGATCCATCGAGCGCGGCGCACATCTGCCGCATGAAAAGGGACTTGAGCCAGAATCCGGTCTCCTGCAGGTGCAGATACTCGCACTGAGAAAGGCGTCGCTGCAGTGACGGCGACAGTCCCTCGAATTCCTCCACTCCGGCAAGCGAAAGCGCGTGCGGCGGCAGCCACCAGCGTTCGAGGTCGAGGCCGTCCCACTTCAGCCGCGCGAGCGGATCGCGATAGGGCGAACTGGCGTCGTTGAGGAGGCGAAGGAGGCCAGGCTGCATGATCAGGGGACGGAGCGCGAGGCTGCAATATACCGCTATATTCCGCCGGTGATAAGGCGGACGCTGCACACCTCGCGCGCGCGTTTCAGCGCCCTGGAACTGCACCCCAGAGAATCTTGTGCAGCTGAATCTGAAAGCGGACCGGCAGGCGGTCGCGCAGAATCCATTCGGCCAGCTGCGTGGGTGCGAGCCCCGGAGACACGGGCGACAGGAGCACTGGGCACAATCGATCGAGTTCGCGCTCGACGAGTTGCTGTTTCACCCATTCGTAGTCGGCCTCGCTGCAGATGACGAACTTGATCTCGTCGGTGCTGCGAAGATGGTCGAGGTTGGCCCAGCGGTTCCTGGCGACCTCGCCCGATCCGGGCGCTTTGAGGTCGAGAATCCTGGCGACTCTTGCATCGACCTCACCGATGTCGAGCGCTCCGCTGGTCTCCAGGGAAACCGAGCAGCCCGCATCGCAGAGCAGACGGAGCAGCGGCAGACAGTTCTTCTGGGCGAGCGGCTCGCCCCCGGTCACCGTGACGTAACGCGCACCGTATCCCGCAACGGTAGCGAGCACGTCGCCGAGTGTGCGTGTTTCGCCGCCGTGGAAGGCGTACGCCGTATCGCAGTAGCCGCAGCGCAGAGGGCAGCCGGTGAGGCGGACGAACACCGTCGGCAAGCCGACCCGGCTCGTCTCTCCCTGCAGTGAGTGGAAGATCTCGGTGATGCGCAGCATAGCATCGAGCAGCCGCGCATCGGCGAGCGGAGCAGCAACAGCGGGCAGATGATCGCCCATGTCGGCCCCGCCCTGGCGCGAACCTACTTCAGGCTGACGAGGCGCTTGCGCGCCTTCTCGGCGGCATCGCTCGTCGGGTACTTGCCGACCAGCTGCTCGAGCTGCTTGCGTGCCGCGGCCGCGTCACCCAATTCCACTTGTGCACTCGCCAGATTCAGCAGCGCATCCGGCACCGACGAGCTCTCCGGATACTGGGCGAGCAGCTTCTGCTGACTCGCCGCGGCGAGCTTGTAGTCCTTCAGGTTGAAGTACGAGTCGCCGATCCAGTACTGCGCGCGCGGCGCAAGACTGCTCGTCGGGTACTTCGAAAGGAAGTTCTGGAAGGCGACGATGGCGCCGGTGAAGTTGCCGGACCGGCGGATCGTCTGCGCCGCCTCGTACGCATTGGTTTCCGCGGCATCCGGCGGTGCACCGGAGAGGGCGACCCGCTGCGGCGGCGGCTCGGTCGCTGCCGCCACCGGACCCGTGCCGGGCGCGGCGCCGGCACCCTCTTCCATGCGCCGCAACCGGGTATCCAGGTCCACGTACATGTCCTTCTGGCGCTTGGCCGCGTTGTCCAGCCCGTTGGACGAGACTTCCAGTTGACCCCGCAGCTTCGAGAGCTCGATGGTCATCTGCTCGTTCTGATTGAGTAGCGTGAGCAGGGACGCCTCCAGTTTGGCAATGCGCTCCTCCAGCGCCTTGCGGCCGGCCGACAGATCGTCGATCTGCTGCTGCTGCCTGGATATGGCGTCCCTCGCCTCCTTGTCGTCGAAAAGACCCGCCTGCGCGGGCACCGCGACAAACCATGCGGCGCCCAGGGCGAGCCAGAAGAACCGGCGCATCATTCCCCCTGATACACGATATCCGTGCGGCGATTGCGCGCCCAGCAGTCTTCGGTGGCGTCCGTGCAGTTCGGCTTCTCTTCACCGAAGCTCACCGCTTCGATCTGGATTTCCTGCACACCGAGCACCAGCATCGCCTTCTTCACCGCTTCGGCGCGCTTTTGGCCGAGGGCCAGGTTGTACTCGCGGCTGCCACGCTCGTCGGCGTTGCCCTGCAGGGTCACGCGCGCGTCCTTGGTCTCGTTCAGGAACTTCGCATGCGCCTGGATCAACGGCTTGAACTCCTCCTTGATCACGAAGCTGTCGAAGTCGAAATAGACCGTACGCTTGGAAAGGATGTTGTTGGGATCGCGCAGACGCGGATCGAGGGCGCCCGTGCCCGTGGTTTCGGCGCCTTCCAGCGGCTTGGTCACCGGCCCTCCGGAGAGGTCGGTGCTCTTGTCCTCGACGCCCGCCTTCGGCTCGTCCTTGGCCCCCTTGCCCGCACAAGCGGTGAGGAGCACCACCATTGCGATCACCAAAATCCGCTTCATTCCGTACACCTCCCTATTGACTGCGCTTCATGAACGGGCCCCATGCTGGCTCCCGCACGTCACCCTGCGGCGTCGATAGCCGCTGCTTTACTCGACCGTCGCTCGACACGGCGGCCAGCACTCCGCGCCCCTTCACCTCCGTGGCATAAAGTATCAGCTTGCCATTGGGCGCGAAACTCGGCGATTCATCCGCTCCGGTATCCGTCAGGACAGTGGCCTGACGCGAGGCGGCATCCTGCACCGCCACGTTGAACTGCCCACCGTTGCGCTGGATGAACGTGAAGCTCTTCCCGTCCGGGCTGTAACGAGGCGAGACATTATAGCTCCCATCGAAGGTGAGGCGTTCGGGCTGTCCCCCGCCCACGGAGACGCGGTAAATCTGCGGGCTGCCGCCGCGGTCCGAGGTGAACAGCACGTACTGGCCGTCCGGGGAGAAGAACGGCTCGGTATCGATGGATGTGCTGGACGTAAGCCGCACGGGATTGGATCCGTCGGCGCTGATCAGGTAGACCTGCGAGAGTCCGTCCTTGGTCAGCACGACCGCAAGACGCCTGCCGTCCGGTGACCATGCCGGCGCGCTGTTCGAGCCCTTGAAATTGGACACCACCTTGCGTGCGCCGGTCGCAAGCTGCTGCACGTAGACGATGGGCTTGCGCTTCTCGAACGACACGTATGCCAGGCGGCTGCCGTCGGGCGACCATGCCGGCGAGATGATCGGCTCGTTCGACGCGAGCACGGTCTGCGGACCATAGCCGTCTGCGTCGGCCACCTGCAGCTCGTAGCGCTTGCCCTGCTTCACCACGTACGCGATCTTCGTGCTGAAGATGCCGCGATCGCCGGTGAGCTTCTCGTAGATCACATCCGCGATCTTGTGCCCGGTCGCCCGCAGCTGGTTCGTCGACACCGTGTAGGTGTAGCCCGCAAGCGGCGCCTGCTTGACCACGTCGAGCAACCGGAAGCGGATCTCGAAGCGCCCGTCCGCCAGCGGCTGCACGGATCCGATCGCCAGCGCCTCGGCACCGCGGCCGTTCCAGTCGCTGAAGTTGACCTCGGCGAGATCGCTCGGCGGCGGATTCACGTTCGCCCCCACCAGCCGGAAGAGGCCGCTGCGCTGAAGATCGGCCGCCACCACTTCCGTCACTTTCTGCGGCAGCCGGTCCTCGCCCGCGAATGGCGCGATGGCGATCGGTATCTGGTTGGTGCCGGCGCCGACGATCTCGATGGTGAGCGCCGCTGCCGCCGGTCGCAGTCCGGCTGCTGCCAGGTACGCGCCGACGATGAGCAGGCAGCACGCGCGCAATATTGTGTTTGCAAGAAAGGATGAACGCATATCGTCAGGACCGTGCGCCGGTCATTCGTTGGGGCGGAACTTCAAATGGAGGTTTCGGAAACGTGCGAAGGAAGCGGAGTCGGACGGAACAGGCAACGGCTGTGCCTTGAGGATAGCCCGTTCCACGGCGTTGTCGTAGGCGGCCACGCCACTGCTCTTGACCAATTTTACACTAAGCACGTCGCCGCCCGGCAGCACCACGACATCGAACTCCGCCTCCGGATTGCCGTGCAGTTCCTGCGGCAGGACGACGAAACTGCGGATGCGTGCACGGATGCGGGCAACGGCTTCGGCATCGACCTTGCCCTGCGCGGCAGCGGCGGCCGCAGCCTGCTCGCGGCGCGCCTGCGCGGCGGCAAGTTCGCGCGCCTCGCGTGCGCGAATCTCCTCGAACTGACGCTGTTCTTCGAGCTTGGCCTGCTTCTCTCTCTTCTGCTCTTCCAGGCGCTTCTGCTCTTCGAGCTTCTTCTGCTGCTCGAGCTTTTTCTGTTCCTCGACGCGCTTCTCTTCCTCGATCCGCTTCTGCTTCTCGATCTTCTCTTTCTCGCGCTTCTCGCGCTCGGCCTTGTCGTGCTCCGCCTTCTCCTGCTCGATGCGCTGCTTCTCCAGCTTCTCCCGCTTTTCGCGTTCGAGCTTTTCCTTGAGAGCGATGTCGGGCTTCGGCTCCGGTTTCGGTTCCGGCTTGGGTTCGGGTTTCGGTTCTGCCTTCGGCGGCGGCGGGGGCGGCTTCGGCTCGACCTTGGGCGGCGGCGGTGGCGGGGGCGGCGGGGGCTTCGCTTCCTCCTTCGGCGGTGCCATGACTTTCGGAGCGTTCGAGGGCAGGTCCTGCCACAGATCGACGCTGACCGGCTCCGGCGGCTTGCGCTGCCACGTCACGGTGAAGAGCAGCATGCCGAGAAAGACGACGTGAACGGCGACCGCGAGTGCGCCCGAGAGCGCTCGCTCAGGTTCCCGCTGGCCGTTGAGTGCGCTCACTTCGGTTGCACGAGCAGGCCGATGCGCTTGACCTGACTGCGCTGCAGCAGATCCATCACGTCCATGACGACTTCGTAGCGCACGCTCTTGTCCGCCGAAATCACCACCGGTTGGTCGGGATTCTTCGCCTGACGCTCGCGCACCAGGCGCACGAGTTCGTCGCGCGAGAGCCTGCGCTCCTCCCCCGAACGTTCGCGGTCGCGCAGCATCAGGGTCTTGTCGGCGCGCACGATGACTTCGAGCGGCGATACCGGCGGCTGTGCGCTCTTGCCCACCGACGGCAGTTCCACCTGCCCCGGATTCATGAGCGGCGCCGTGACCATGAAGATGACGAGCAGCACCAGCATGACGTCGATATACGGCACGACGTTGATCTGGTTCATGAGCCGGCGGCCGGACCGGCGCTCGACCATCATCGCCCGGCCTGCCTCTGCAGGATGTTGGAGAACTCCTCCATGAAGCTCTCGAAGCGGGTGGCGATGCGGTTGATGTCGTAAGCGTAGCGGTTGTACGCGATGACCGCGGGAATCGCCGCAAACAGACCCATGGCGGTCGCCACCAGCGCCTCGGCGATGCCGGGCGCCACCGATGCGAGCGTCGCCTGGACGACGTTGGCGAGCCCGCGGAAGGCGTGCATGATGCCCCAGACGGTGCCGAAAAGGCCGATGTACGGGCTCACCGAGCCGACCGACGCGAGAAACGAAAGATGCGATTCGAGGAAATCCATCTCGCGTTGGTAGGTGGCGCGCATCGCCCGGCGCACGCCGTCCATGGCAACGGAGAGCTCCATGTTCGGCTGCTGCTTGAGCTTCACGAACTCGCGGAAACCTGACTCGAAGATCTTCTCCATGCTGCCGGAGGGCTGCGCCCCCGCGCCGCGATAGAGTTCGCTCAAGTCGGAGCCGCTCCAGAAGCTGCGCTCGAAGTCGTCGGTCTGCTTGAGCGCGCGGCGAATGGTGAACATCTTCATGAAGATGTACCACCAGCTCTGCATCGACACGATGAGCAGGATGGCCATCACGATCTGCACGAGCAGGCTTGCGTTGGCAACGAGACCCCAAAGCGAAAGATCTGTGGCAATGCCGGTCTTCACGTTCCTATTCCGATTCTTGTGAGGTGAGCTGATGGAGCACGGCGGGCGGGATGCGCACCGGCCGGATGGACTGGGTATCGACGCACACCGCCCGGACGCGCGCCCTGATGAGCACCTCGTCCCCGCGCAGCACACGCTGCGAAACCGTGATCTGACTTCTGCCGTGCTCGAGGAGTTCCAGGGTCACGACGAGTGCATCGTTGAAACGGGCAGGCTTCAGATATTCGATCTCCACCCCGCGCACGACGAACAGGATGCCATGCGCGTCTGCCAGCGCCGGCAGCTCCAGCCCATGCGCGCGCAGCCATTCGGTGCGCGTGCGTTCCATGAACTTGAGGTAGTTCGCGTAATAGACGACACCGCCCGCATCGGTGTCTTCGTAGTAGACGCGCACCGGCCAGCGAAAGGCGCTGGCGTGAGGGTGGGCGTGGGTGTGTTCGGCGGTGCGCTCCATCATCACGGCGCCGGCCTGCCGCGCTCTGCGCGAGCGAATCCGGAATCGCTCACTCGCTGTTCTCCCACAGGTCCAGGCTGGCGGAGCGCACCGGTGTCGCGATTCCCAGATGGTGGAACGCCGCGAGGGTCGCCATGCGCCCGCGCGGCGTGCGCTTGAGAAAACCCTGCTGGATGAGATAGGGCTCGAGCACGTCCTCGATCGTGTCGCGCTCCTCGCCGATCGCGGCGGCGAGATTCTCGACACCGACGGGCCCGCCAGCGAATTTCTCCAGCACCGCGAGCAGAAGCTTGCGGTCCATCACGTCGAGTCCGAGTGCATCGACGTCCAGCATGCGCAGCGCCGCGTCCGCGACCTCGCGCGTAATGATGCCGTCGGCGCGCACCTGCGCGTAGTCGCGCACGCGCCGCAGCAGCCGATTGGCGACGCGCGGCGTCCCGCGCGAGCGGCGAGCGATCTCCAGCGCACCATCGCCCGACACCTGCACGTCGAGCAGCACGGCGGAGCGATTGACGATGCGCTGTACCTCTTCCGGCGTGTAGAACTCCAGCCGGGCGACGATGCCGAAGCGATCGCGCAGCGGATTCGTGAGCATGCCGGCGCGCGTGGTCGCCCCGACCAGCGTGAACGGCGGCAGGTCGAGCTTGACCGAGCGCGCGGCCGGCCCTTCGCCGATCATGATGTCGATCTGGAAATCCTCGAGCGCCGGATAGAGGATCTCCTCGACCACCGGCGACAGACGATGAATCTCGTCGATGAAGAGCACGTCGTGCGGTTCGAGATTCGTCAGCAGCGCAGCGAGATCGCCCGGGCGTTCTAGCACGGGTCCGGAGGTCTGCCGCAGGTTCACGCCCATCTCGCGCGCCACGATGTGCGCGAGCGTGGTCTTGCCAAGCCCCGGAGGACCGAAGAGCAGCACGTGATCGAGCGATTCACCGCGATGGCGCGCGGCCTCGATGAAGATCGAAAGCTGGCCGCGAATCTTCTCCTGTCCGACATAGTCGTTCAGCTGTCGCGGCCGCAGCGCACGTTCGATCGCCTCTTCGTGCGAGTTCTCGCGCGTGGGTGCGACCAGCCGGTCGGTTTCGATCATCGCGACATTATGCCTTCGACAGCGCCTTCAATGCCTGCTTGATGCCTTCGGCAACACCGACACCGTCGGCGACGGTCTTCATCGCGGCGAGTGCTTCGCGTTCGTTGTAGCCGAGTGCAAGCAGTGCGTGCAGGACATCACTGGAAACCGGCTCGGACCTGGGTCCGACAGCACCCAGGACGATCCCGCTTCCCATCTTGTCCTTGAGTTCGAGCAGCAGGCGCTCTGCCGTCTTCTTGCCGATGCCGGGGATCTTCGTGAGACGGCCGGTCTCCTGCCGCGCCACGGCTTCCGTGAGTTCCGGCACGGACAGTCCGGAGAGCACCGCGAGAGCGGTGCGCGCGCCGACGCCGGCGACCTTGAGAAGCTGACGGAATGTGCTCCGCTCGGCTTCGGTCAGAAAGCCGAAGAGCTGCTGCGCGTCCTCGCGCACTACGAGCTGCGTGTGGAGCACGATCCGCTCGCCGACGGCAGGGAGCTGATAGAAGGTGCTCATCGGCACGTCGATCTCGTAGCCGACACCCTGCACGTCCACCAGGACCTGCGGCGGCTGCTTCTGCGCGAGTATGCCGGCGAGACGTCCGATCACGCGCGCGCCTTCATCCCACCAGCCGGCCGCGACGCACGCGAAAGCCCGCGGTGGCGAGCCCTCCCAGCCCGAGCCCGCCGTGCGCATGGCAGATCGCGCAGGCCAGCGCGTCGGCCGCGTCGGTGCCGGGCTGCGCAGGCAGGTTCAAGAGCCGCCGCACCATCTCCTGCACCTGATCCTTGTGCGCGTGACCGTTGCCGACGACCGCCTGCTTCACCTGCAGCGCGGTGTATTCGGCGACGGGCAACGCACGCGACACGGCGGCGCAGATGGCGGCACCGCGCGCCTGCCCGAGCAGCAGCGTGCTTTGCGGATTGACGTTCACGAACACTTTCTCGACGGCGACTTCCTGCGGCAGGTTGTCCTCGATCACGCGCGACAGACTGTCCAGGATGGTCTTGAGTCGCAGCGGCAGATCGATGCCCTCGCCGGTCTTGACGCAACCGCTGGTGACATAGGTGAGGCGTTGTCCATTCTTGTCGACGATGCCGAATCCGGTGATGCGCAGCCCGGGATCGATGCCGAGGATGCGCATCGGCGCCCTATCCGCCTGACTGAAACGCGCGGCCGGCGATTTCGGGTCGAACGGCGGTCGTCTTCACTCGTCGACGACCGCCGTGGTGTAGACGTTCTGAACATCGTCGAGGTCTTCCAGCGCATCGAGCATCTTGCGCATGCGCACGCCGTCTTCACCCGCGAGCACGGCCTCGGTCGTCGCCTTCATCGTCACTTCGGCGAGCTCCGGTTTGAGCCCCGCCTGCTCCAGCCCCGTTTTCACGACGGTGAAGCTCGCGGGTTCGCAGATGACCTCGACGCTGCCGTCCTCGTTGGCGAGGACATCCTCTGCCCCGGCCTCGAGCGCAGCCTCCATCACCTTGTCCTCGCTCGTGCCCGGCGCAAAGAGAAACTGACCGCAATGCTTGAAGAGGAACGCCACCGAGCCGTCGGTGCCGAGGTTGCCGCCGTGTTTGGTGAAGGCGTGACGCACGTCCGCCACCGTGCGCGCGCGATTGTCGGTGAGGCAATCCACCATCACCGCCGCACCGCCGATGCCGTAGCCCTCGTAGCGGATCTCCTCGTACTCGACGCCTTCCAGCGTGCCGCTGCCGCGCTTGATCGCGCGATCGATGTTGTCGCCCGGCATGTTCTCCGCCTTCGCCTTGTCGATCGCCAGGCGCAGACGCGGATTCATGACGGGATCGCCGCCCCCGAGCCGCGCCGAAACCGTGATCTCCTTGATCAGCTTGGTGAAGATCTTGCCGCGTTTGGCATCCTGCCGACCCTTGCGGTGCTGGATGTTAGCCCACTTGCTGTGACCCGCCATATTTGCGTCGTAAGTTGCTGACTTACGTGAAAGAAAATGTGCAATAGTAGCATTCTCGCCGCGTCTGATGAACCCGCATCGAGGACTCCATGACCGAACCGCTGTTGATCGCCAAAGCAAAGGAAGAGATTTGCCTTCTGCCCGCACTCGCCAACCGCCACGGTCTCATCACCGGCGCGACCGGCACCGGCAAGACGGTCACGCTGCAGCGCGTCGCCGAGGCATTCAGTCGCGTCGGCGTGCCGGTCTTCATGGCGGACGTCAAGGGCGACCTTTCCGGCCTCGGCAAGGCCGGGGAGATCAAGGGCAAGATCAAGGAACGGGTCGAGCAGCTCGCCGTCGACGTGCCGCTCGAGGCCTGCCCGGTCGCGTTCTGGGACGTCTACGGCAAGACTGGCCACCCCGTGCGCGCAACCGTCTCGGAGATGGGACCGCTGCTCTTCGGCCGCCTGCTCGACTTGAACGACACCCAACAGGGCGTACTGACGCTGGTCTTCAAGATCGCCGACGACAACAACCTGCTGCTGCTCGACATGAAGGATCTGCGGGCGATGCTGCAGCATGTCGGGGAAAACGCCAAGCAGTTCCAGACCCAGTACGGCAATATCTCGGCGGCTTCCGTCGGCGCCATCCAGCGCGGCCTGCTGGAACTGGAGCACCAGGGCGCAGAGCAGTTCTTCGGCGAACCCGCGCTCGACATCAACGACATCATCCAGACCGACCGCAGTCGCGGCGTCGTGAACATCCTCGCCGCCGACCAGCTCATGAACTCGCCGAAGCTGTATTCGACCTTCCTCCTGTGGCTGCTGTCGGAGCTTTTCGAGCAGCTGCCCGAGGTGGGCGATCCGGACAAACCCAAGCTCGTCTTCTTCTTCGACGAGGCACACCTGCTCTTCAACGATGCGCCGAAAGCGCTGCTGGAAAAGATCGAGCAGGTGGTGCGTCTCATCCGGTCGAAGGGCGTGGGTGTGTACTTCGTGACCCAGAATCCGCTCGACGTGCCGGAGTCCGTGCTCGGCCAGCTCGGCAACCGCGTGCAGCACGCGCTGCGCGCGTTCACGCCGCGCGACCAGAAAGCGGTGAAGACCGCGGCGACCACGATGCGGCCGAACCCGGCGCTCGATATCGAGCAGGTCATCACCGAGCTCGGCGTCGGCGAGGCGCTCATCTCGTTCCTCGACGAGAAGGGGCGCCCGAACGTCACCGAGCGCGCCTTCGTCATCCCGCCGGGCAGCCAGATCGGGCCGCTCACACCCGCGGAGCGGAAGAAGATCATCGAGGGCTCGGCGATCTTCGGCCACTACGAGAAAGTGGTGGACCGGGAATCGGCGTACGAGATCCTCACCGAGCGGAAATCCTCGCCGCAGACGGCGCCCTCCGCCGGCAGACCGGGCGGCGCACCGACACAGGCACCGGCAGAGCAGGATCTCGGCTCCACCGTGTTCGGTACCCTCAAGGACTTTCTGCTCGGCAGCACCGGCCCGCGCGGCGGGCGTCGCGAAGGCCTGCTCGAATCCGTTGCGAAGAGCGAGGCGAAGAAGATCCTGCGCGGTGCGCTCGGCGGCATGCTCGGCGGACGGCGCCG
>JAEUMW010000355.1 GCA_016791345.1 Betaproteobacteria bacterium
GTCCGCGTGCGACGACCCAGATGAGCGCCGCGAGCGCGATGCGCACGATTCCCGCGCGAAACTGCAGCGTCGCGGCGTAGGCACCCAGCGGCAGTTCGCCGAGGGAAGACGCGAGCACGACGCCCTTGGTGAGGATCTTGAACGACTGGAACACGACCAGCGCCAAGGCACCGTACCGCAGAACGTCGACGCAGCGCCGCGCGATGGCGGCTTCCCCGCCCGGTGCGCCGCGCCCGATGCGCAGTATGAACGCCGCCCACACCAGGCTTCCGATCAGCAGGGCGAGGCTCAACAGCAGAAGCCCGCCCATGAAGTCGTCCAGGAAGTTCGCTACGCCCTGGACGTACATCGCGGGGAAACACTCATTTGGTGACGCTGAAGCGCAGGATCTCGTCGGTGAGGTGACCGTCGGCGGCGAAGACGCGGCACTTGAGCGCGTACTCGCCGGGTTTGAGCGGTGGCAGTTCGACCGTGAGCTGCCCCGGCTTCCTGCCTGCCGCGATCGGCAGCGGCGCGTGCACGTCGCGAGAGATCGGGTGCGGCGCGGTGTTAGCCCGCCTTTGCTTTCAGCGCGTGACCGGCGAGCGTCTTGCCGAGCTCCCACACCGAGCCCGGCACCTTGTGACAGTCGGCGATGACGGCGTCGAACGCGTTGACCGTCCACTGCCGATCGCGTTCGCCGATGACGAGCGGCGGCAGCAGCTTGAGCACGTTCATGCCATGGCCGGCGGTCTGCGTCAGGATGCGGTGATGCGCGAAGAGCGGGATCGCGATCATCTGGCAGAAGAGACCCTTGTTCGCAGTCTCCAGGAAACCCCACGCCGCCTTCAGGCCGAGGCTTTTCGGCGAGCCGAACTCGAGCGCGATCATCATGCCCTTGCCGCGCACTTCCTTCAGGAACTCGTGCTTGCGCGTGAGCGCCTGCAGGTCGGCGAGCAGTGCGCCGCCCAGGGTGGCCGCGTGCTCCACCAGCTTCTCGTCCTCGATCACCTGCAGCGTCGCGAGCCCCGCGGCCATCGCCAGGTTGTTCTTGGAGAAGGTGGATCCATGGACCACTGCGCGGTCCATGCGATTGAAGACGGCGTCCATGACGTGCTTGCGCATGGCGACCGCGCCGACCGGGACGAACCCGCCGGAGAGCGCCTTCGCCATGCAGATCATGTCCGGCTCGAGCCCCCAGTGCTCGACTGCAAAGAACTTCCCGGTGCGGCCGAGACCGGTCTGGATCTCGTCCGCGACGACGAGCGCGCCGTACTTGCGGCACAGACGCGCCGCTTCGGGCAGGTAGTCGTCGGCCGGCAGGTTGACGCCCTTGCCCTGGATCGGCTCGAACACGAACGCTGCGACGTCGCGATGATGGAGGGCTTTTTCGAGCGCGGCGAGATCGTTGACCGGCACCGGATAGCATTCGGGCAGCAGCGGACCGAAGCCGTCGCGGAAGACCTTCTCGCCGTTGAGCGAGAGTGCGCCCAGCGTGAGCCCGTGGAAGCCGTGTTCGAGATACAGGATGCGCTCGCGCTTCGTCGTGAAGCGGGCGAACTTGATGGCGGCCTCCACCGCCTCTGCGCCCGAGTTGCAGAAGAAGATCTTGGAGAGATCGCCCGGCGTGAACTTGAGCAGGCGCTCGGCGAGCAGTCCGGCGAGCAGGGACACGTCGAGCTGCACCATGTCCGGCAGGTCCTGCGCCAGCACGTCCTGCAGTGCGGCCTTCACCTTCGGGTGATTGCGGCCGAGCGCGAAGACGCCCCAGCCGGAGAGCAGATCCAGATACTCGCTGCCCTTGTCGTCGTACAGATAGGGGCCGAAGGCGCCCGTGTACAGGCGATCGTAGCCGATCGTCTTCAGCACCTTCACCATCTGAGCGTTGAGATAGTTCTCGTGCAGGAAGAAGTTCTCCCCGCGGTGCTCGTTCATGAGTTCGGTGAGATACGACATCGATGCCATCCGCTGGTGAATCGTGTGAATCCGGCTGCGCGACCCGTGATCGTCAGACAGCGCCCGCATCGAGCAGCAGGTCGGCGCCCAGGCGATCGGCGGCGCGGGTGAGCGTTTGCAGCGCGGCACGAAACTGCGCTGCGAGCCGCAGCACCCCGGCTATCTCGCGCGGATGCCGCAGCAGCTCGCCGATCAGTGCCGAGCGACTGAGCGCACCGGTGTCGTCGGTGGTGCGAACGACGGCGCCGGGCAGCGCCATGTCCGCCGGGTCGGCGATGGCCCGCACGGCGAGAAAGGGCAGATCGCGGGCGCTCGCCACGGCAGCGACGGCCGCGCTTTCCATGTCCACCGCCACGGCGCCCGACGCTGCCGCCAGGACACGCTTGTCCGCCACGCTGGCGGCAAGCCGGTCTGCGCTCAACAGGGGCTCGCCGCATACCGCACACGCGTGCTCCAGCGCCTCACGCACGCGCCGCTGCCACGCCGCGCTCGCCACCCATCGTCCGGTGTGTGCGTCGATGATTTCGGCGGGCAGACAGAGGTCACCCGCCTTGAGCAGGGGCGACAGCGCGGCGGCGCAGCCCCAGCTCACGAGCGCGCGGGCACCCGCCTCGACCAGCCGCTGCGCAGCCTGCCGGGCGTTGTCACGTCCCATGCCCGCGATGCAAACGAGGCGCGCATCATCGAGGGGAAAACAGTCGCCGCGCTGCACGCGCCGTGGGCTCAGGCTGCGGCATTCCTCGGGCAAGGCGACGACGAGGCCGGCGCGGCTGACATTCACGCGCCACCGCTGCGCTCTCTGCGATAGCGCGCGAGCGCCCAGAGCGGGAAGTACTTGCTGTAGCCGTGGTATTTCAAGTAGAAGACGCGCGGGAAGCCGGGTGCGGTGAAGGCCTCGTCGTGCCACAGCCCGTCACTGAGCTGGGTCGACTGCAGATATTGGGCGCCGCGCCGCACAGCTGCCGACTGCCCCTCGCCGGCAGCCATCAGAGCGAGCATCGCCCAGGCGGTCTGGAACGAAGTGCTCTCGTGCGCCTGCCCCGCGGTGTCGGGGTGCAGATAGGTGTCGTTGTCCTCACCCCAGCCGCCATCGGCGCGCTGCACGCCCTTGAGCCATGCGACCGCGCGCTGCACGGCCGGGTCGTCGGACGCAATGCCGGCGATCTCGAACGCCGCGAGCACCGACCACGTGCCGTAGACATAATTGGTGCCCCAGCGCCCGAACCACGCCCCACCCGGTTCCTGCTCTGCGCGCAGGTACCGGATGCAGGCCTCGAGCGCGGCGCGGTGAACGCGATTGTTGTGCGCGCTGGAAGCAAGCACTGCCACGCAACGTGCGCTCACGTCCGCCGTCGGCGGGTCGAGCAGTGCACCGTGGTCGGCGAACGGGATCTCGTTCAGGTAGTAGTGCGTGTTGTCGACATCGAAGGCGGCGAAGCCGCCGTTTGCCGATTGCATCCCCGCAATCCATTCGATGGCGCGCGCGATCGTCTCGGCGTACTCCGGTCGGTCGAATGCCTCCATCGCCCAGACCACCATGCTCGTGTCGTCGATGTCGGGATAGTGTCCGTTCTCGAACTGGAAAGGCCAGCCGCCGCCGCGCAGGTGCGGGCGCGCGTCGCGCCAGTCGCCGGGCTCGTCGAGCAGCTGATTCGCCTTCAGCCAGTCGAGGCCGCGCCCGATGCTCGCGCTTGCTTCGCCGCTCTCGTGCAGCGCGAGGCACGCGATGGCGGTGTCCCACACCGGTGGGAAGCAGGGCTGGCAGTAAGCCGCGTTCTCTTTCACGACGAGCAGCTTGTCGATTGCCGCGCGGGCCGTCCGGCGGTGCGGGTGGTCCGGCGGAAAGCCGAGCAGATCGAGCGCCTCGTATGCATTCACCATCGCCGGGAAGATCGCGCCGAGCCCGCCCATGCCGTTCAGGCGCTCGAGAAACCACGCTTCCGCCTTACGCAGGGCGTGTCGCCGCACCCATCCCGGGATCAGCGGCTCGATGCGGCGCCCGACGCGGTCGAGCAGGAGGAACACGTCGTTCAGCCGCGAGCGCGAAGGGAAATAGTGGTGCTCGTGCTCCGGTTCGACCGTGAAGAGCTCGCGCACGTCGACCCGCTGTGGGTTGCGCGCCTTCGGCTTCAGGCTGCAGAGGATGAAGAGCGGGACCATCACCGTGCGCGACCAGTACGACACGCGGCTTAGGTGGAACGGGAACCAGCGCGGCAGCAGCATCACCTCGACCGGTATGAACGGCACCGCGCGCCATGGCACCTGCTCGAAGAGCGCGAGCGCGATACGCGTGAAGACGTTCGCGCGCGCAGCACCCCCGTGAGCGAGGATGGCTTGGCGCGCCTTCACCATGTGCGGGGCGTCGACGCTGTGGCCGGCGAGCTTGAGGGCGTAATAAGCCTTGACGGAGCAGCTCAGATCGAATGCGCCGCCGTGGTAGAGGGGCCAGCCGCCGTGGGCCATCTGGTGCGTCTGCAGGTAGACCGCGATCTTGGTCTGCAGCGCCGCGTCCACCTCGTCCATGTAGTGCATCATCAGGATGTACTCGGACGGGATGGTGCAATCGGCTTCGAGCTCGAAGCACCAGTAGCCTTCCGGTTGCTGGGCGGCGAGGAGAGCGCCGCGCGCGCGCTCGATGGCGCGATCGAGTGCATCCCGCGGCGCCGCGCGGACAACAGAAAGCTTGCGCTGCGGTTGGCCCGCAGTTGGAACCATCAATCGACTCCCTTTTCCTTGAGTGGCAGCCCGCTGGCCGCCAGATGAAACAGCATCCTGACCGCGCGATCGTGACCGGCCGCAAGCCGGCTCGCAATCACGGTCGCCTTGACGCTGCGCCGCGAGATCTTCACCTCGTCCCCGCTCGAGAATCCGGGATGGCGGCGAATCTTGCGCAGTGTGAGCACCGCCATGCCGATCGCCCACAGGCAGAAGTTGCGGATCCCTGTCTCCTCCGGCGGGATGAGCAGCGTGTAATGGAGAGCGTTGCGCAGGTGCCCGTGCGCAACCGCCAGCAGCGTCATGAGGCCACGTTCGAATGCGGGATTATACGTGCTGGGAGCAAGATCCTTCAGATCAAAGCCCGCTCGCGCGAAGACGCTGCGCGGAAGCCAGCACGCCCCGCGTTCGAAATCGGCCCAGATGTCCTTCAGTATGTTGGTCATCTGCAGACCCTGCCCGAATGACACTGCCAAGGGCATGAGCAGGTCGCGGTGCCGCGCGATGGCGGCAGAGTGCTCGCAGAAAAGACGCGTCAGCATCTCGCCCACCACGCCTGCCACGTGGTAGCAGTAGCGGTCCATCGCGGCCATGTTCGCCACGCCGCGGGCATTCTTTTCCTCCTGGAACCACACCATGCCTTCGCCCATGATGCGCACACAGGTGGCGAGTGCGTCGCGCTGCGCAGGCGTGAAGCGATGCGTGATGGAAAGCACGCGCGGTGTTTCCTGCACCAGTTCGCGCTCGCTGGCGAGCGTCGCGTTGGAGAGCAGCGGCGACAGCGCAGCCGCGAAGTGTTCTGCGCGCTCCGCGCCGCTCACCGCGCGCACGAACTGCTCGGAGAACTCCCGCTTCGCTGCCGCAGAGAGCGCAGGTTCGTCCTCGATCGTGTCGATGATGCGGCAAAGCAGATACGCGTTGCTCACGACCGGGTGCAGATCGGAGGGCAGCTGCGGGATGGTCAGCGCGAACGTGCGCGATACCCCGTCCAGCATGCGTGCCTGAAAGGCAGCATCGGACGCCTCGGGCGTCATCGCGTGCGGAGCGACGGCGGCCGTCGCGATGGTGTCAGCAATCACGAGCCGGGCAACGCCAATCGCGGGCTCCCTGCAGTGCCACGCGCATCTCTGGGCATTTTCTTGTCATATGTCGGGACCCGCCGGTGCGTGGCGAGCAGTTGCCGGTGGTGCGTTTCACGGCAGGGCGCGAACCCCGCCGGGATGCATCCCTGCGCCGGCCGCGCTATTATGCTGAAATGTGACGAAAACGCCTAGGATTCACCCACAACGACTAGGGATATGGACGTGGGTGAGAGACGTGAGTGTCGGGCGTCCAGAACGAAGAAGAATTCATTGCAGATCCGCAACTTCTCTTCTTTCGATCGCTCGTGGCATGTGGCGGGTGATCCGCAACCCTTGTTCAAAACTTTACCAGGAAACCAATGAGCGTACCGTTGCGCCAGCAGCTCAAGGTCGGCTACTACATTCTCAAGAAGAAACTCACCGGTGTCGATCGTTACCCGCTGGTGCTGATGCTGGAACCCTTGTTCCGCTGCAATCTCGCCTGCGCCGGCTGCGGCAAGATCGCCTACCCGGAAGAGATCCTGAACAAGCGGTTGTCGGTGGCGGAATGTCTGGCCGCGGTGGACGAGTGCGGTGCGCCGATCGTTTCGATTCCGGGCGGCGAGCCGCTCCTGCACAAGGAGATGCCGGAGATCGTGCGCGGCATCATCGCGCGCAAGAAGTTCGTCTACCTCTGCACCAATGCGCTCCTGCTCAAGAAGCGCATGGGTGATTACACGCCGTCGCCCTATCTCACGTTCTCCGTGCACCTCGATGGCGACCGCGAGCGTCACGACGAAATGGTGTGTCAGACCGGGGTGTTCGATCGTGCGGTCGAGGCGATCCGGCTCGCGCTCGACAAGGGTTTCCGGGTGAGCGTGAACTGCACCCTGTTCGAGGGTGAGGCGCCCGAGCGCGTCGCCGAGTTCTTCGACTACGTGACCGGGCTGGGGGTGGAGGCGATCACCGTGTCGCCGGGCTTCAGCTACGAGCGCGCGCCGCTGCAGAACGTCTTCCTGCAGCGGAACGCGACGCGGCGCCTTTTCCGCGACATCCTGAGGCGCGGCCGCGGGCGTGGCTGGCGGTTCAACCATTCCAGCCTGTACATGGACTTTCTGGCGGGCAATCAGAGCTATCAGTGCACGCCCTGGGGCAATCCGACACGCAACGTCTTCGGCTGGCAGAAGCCGTGTTATCTCCTGGTGGGCGAGGGGTACGCGCCGACGTTCAAGGCGCTGATGGAAGAGACCGCCTGGGACCGCTACGGCTCCGACCGCAATCCGAAGTGCGCGCAGTGCATGGCGCATTGCGGCTACGAGCCGACCGCGGTGAACGATGCGCTGGCGCATCCGCTGAAGGCGCTCGGTGTCGCCATGCGCGGTCCGCGCACCGCAGGTCCGATGGTCGACGACGGTATGCAGCCCTTGCCGTCCCTCGATCAGCCGATACCCGAGCTCAAGGGTTCTTCCGCCGGCAGCTGACGGCAGCATCGGCTCGGGGCCGCGCGCACCCCTTCTTCGCAGCCTGCCCGCCTTCCCGCTGGAGTAGAATATAAGGTCGCGCGCGACGTTATTGGATCGCCAGCGGATTGCGAACGCGGGTGCGGCCGCAGCACCATCGAGGGCAACCTCGGTGGTGGCGGCCATCCTCAGAATCGCGTCCGGCGCAGTCGCGCGATGCTCCCACAATCACCGGAAGAAGATCCAAGATGAAGATCCACGAATATCAGGCGAAGGAAATCCTGAGAAAGTACGGCGTCGTTACGCCGCGCTCGGTGCCCTGCTTTACCGTCGACGAAGCGATGGCGGCGGCAAAAACGCTGGGTGGGCCGGTCTGGGTCGTGAAGGCGCAGATTCATGCGGGCGGCCGCGGCAAGGGAGGCGGCGTGAAGGTGGCGAAGTCGGAGGCCGAGGTCAAGCAGTACGCGAGTCAGATCCTCGGCATGCAGCTCGTCACGCATCAGACCGGCCCTGCCGGACAGAAGGTGCGGCGGCTTCTGATCGAGGAAGGTGCCGACATCAAGAAGGAGCTCTATGTCGGGATGGTGGTCGATCGCGTCGCGCAGCGCGTGACGCTGATGGCGAGCTCTGAAGGCGGCATGGACATCGAGGAAGTTGCCGCGAAGACGCCGGAAAAGATCCACAAGGTCGCGATCGACCCGGTGAAGGGGCTGACGGACGCTGAAGCCGACGACGTCGCGCGCAAGATCGGCATTCCGGACGCCAGCGTGCCGCAGGCGAGAACCGTGCTGCAGGGGCTCTATCGCGCATTCGACGAGACCGATGCATCGCTGGCCGAGATCAATCCGCTGATCCTGACCGGTGACGGCCGCGTGGTGGCGCTCGACGCCAAGGTGAACTTCGATTCGAACGGACTCTTCCGCCATCCCGACATTCTCGCGATGCGCGATCTCGACGAGGAGGATCCGGCGGAGATCGAGGCCTCGAAGTACGACCTCTCCTACATCTCGCTCGACGGCAACATCGGTTGCATGGTCAACGGCGCCGGCCTTGCGATGGCGACGATGGACACCATCAAGCTGTACGGTGCAGAGCCGGCGAACTTCCTCGACGTCGGCGGCGGCGCCACCACCGAGAAGGTCACCGAAGCCTTCAAGCTGATGCTCGCAAACCCCAAGGTGAAGGGCATTCTCGTCAACATCTTCGGCGGCATCATGCGTTGCGACACCATCGCCGACGGCATCGTCACCGCCGCGCGGGAGACCCATCTTGCGGTTCCGCTGGTGGTGCGCATGAAGGGGACCAACGAGGACATCGGCAAGAAGATCCTGCGCGATTCGGGACTGCCGATCATCTCTGCAGACAATATGGCAGACGCCGCCGAGAAGATTGTT
Organism: Betaproteobacteria bacterium; assembly: GCA_016791345.1. Classification (NCBI taxonomy): domain Bacteria; kingdom Pseudomonadati; phylum Pseudomonadota; class Betaproteobacteria; species Betaproteobacteria bacterium. The sequence goes on from JAEUMW010000355.1 coordinate 8,566, forward strand.
GCGGCCGTTTCGGGCAAGTAGGGAGAAGCGAGCAATGAGCATCCTGATCGACAAGAACACGAAGGTGATCACCCAGGGGATCACCGGCAAGACCGGACAGTTCCACACGCGCATGTGTCGCGACTACGCCAACGGCGAGAACTGCTTCGTCGCCGGCGTCAACCCGAAGAAGGCGGGCGAGGATTTCGAAGGCATCCCCATCTACGGCACCGTGAAGGACGCGAAGGAAGCCACGGGTGCGACCGTCAGCGTGATCTACGTGCCGCCGCCCTTTGCCGCTGCCGCCATCGACGAGGCGGTCGACGCCGGGCTCGATCTCGTGGTCTGCATCACCGAGGGCGTGCCCGTGCGCGACATGATCCGCACCCGTCATCGCATGCAGGGCAGGAAAACGCTGCTTCTCGGTCCGAACTGCCCCGGCGTGATCACGCCGGAAGAAATCAAGATCGGCATCATGCCGGGCCATATCCACAAGAAGGGCCCCATCGGCGTGGTGTCCCGCTCCGGCACGCTGACCTATGAGGCGGTCGGGCAGCTGACCGAGCTCGGGCTCGGGCAGACAAGCGCGGTGGGCATCGGTGGCGATCCGGTCAACGGCCTCAAGCACATCGACATCCTGCGCCTCTTCAACGACGATCCCGCGACCGAGGCGGTGGTGATGATCGGCGAGATCGGCGGCTCCGACGAAGAGGAGTGCGCGGCCTGGGTCAAGAAACATATGACCAAACCCGTGGTCGGATTCATCGCAGGGGTAACGGCGCCGGCGGGCAAGCGGATGGGGCACGCCGGGGCAATCATCTCGGGCGGCAAGGGTACGGCGGCGGAGAAGCTCGCGGCGATGGAAGACGCCGGGATCAAGACCACGCGCAACCCGGCGGAGATGGGCTCCACGCTGAAGGCGATGCTCAAGTAGCGGGCTTTCGGAAGCTTCGAACGGCGGCCGCTGCGCGCTTCACGGCCGCTGTTCACGCCGCGAGGCAGTCACTTTGCAGGTGAGTAACAGTCTGTCCCACAACCGCCTCGATGTTGCCGGAGGCGCCCCTGCAGAACAGCCAGTTAGGGCGGTTTGCCGATTGGCACTGATGTTGCAGGCGCGCATCGACTTTTGAGTTCAGGGTGATAACGGGAGATTCGGCCCCAGGAGGCCGTACCCCGCGGAGGAAGGGCAACAGGCGATGGACTTCAGGAACATCGTGTCGGCCGATGCACGTCCGACCCGGCGGCCGCGCGCGTCGCTCAAGGGACGCACAGCCGATCCGCAAGCGCTCGAAGAGGTGCGCACCCTGCTCGGGAGTGCGCCGCGGCAGCGTGACCTGCTGATCGAACACCTGCACAAGATCCAGGACGCCTTCGGTCATCTTGCAGCCGCACACCTCGTCGCACTCGCACGGGAGATGAACCTCCCGCTCGCCGAAGTCTTCGAGGTCGCGACGTTCTATCATCATTTCGACGTGGTCAAGGAAGGGGACGCGGCACCACCCGCGGTCACCGTGCGCGTCTGCGATTCCCTTTCCTGTTGGCTTGCCGGTGCCGAAGAACTGCGCGAGCGCCTGACGGCCGCGCTCGGGGCCGGTGTGCGCGTCATTGCGGCCCCCTGCATCGGGCGCTGCGAGCAGGCGCCGGCCGCCGTCGCGGGTCAGCACCCCGTCGCCTGCGCGACGGTCGAGCGCGTGCGTGCGCTGCTCGAAAAGCGCGATCTCACGCACCCTGACGCGAAGGGGCACGGCACCTTCAGGCCGGTCGATTTTGTTGCGCCCGAGCGCACGCCAAGCGATCGCAACGCCATCGCGCCGCCCTACGTCGATTACGATTCCTATCGGCGGGACGGCGGCTACCGCTTCTTCGCCGACTGCCTGGCGGGCAAGTACGCACCCGAGGAGATCATCGGCCGCATGGAGCACTCGGGGCTGCGCGGTCTCGGTGGCGCGGGATTTCCCACCGGCCGCAAGTGGCGAATCGTGCGCGGCGAGCCGCAGCCCAAGCTGGTGGCGGTGAACATCGATGAAGGCGAGCCGGGCACGTTCAAGGACCGCACCTATCTCGAGCGCGATCCGCATCGCTTCATCGAGGGCATGCTGATCGGCGCGTGGATCGTCGAGGCAGGCGCCTGCTACATCTATCTGCGCGACGAATATCACGGCTGCCGCGACATCCTGCAGCGGGAGATCGCGCGACTGCAGGCGGATCCGCCGTGCGCATTGCCGCCGATCCATCTGCGCCGCGGCGCCGGCGCCTACATCTGCGGCGAAGAGTCGGCGATGATCGAGTCGATCGAAGGCAAGCGCGGCATGCCGCGCCTGCGCCCGCCGTATGTGGCGCAAGTGGGGCTTTTCGGGCGCCCGACCCTCGAACAGAACATGGAAACCCTGTACTGGGTGCGGGACGTTCTTGAACGTGGCGGCCAGTGGTTTGCGGAATTCGGCTGCAACGGGCGCCAGGGTCTGCGCTCGTTCTCCGTCAGCGGGCGCGTCAAGAAGCCCGGCGTGCACCTGGCGCCTGCGGGCATCTCGGTGCAGAACCTGATCGACGAA
>JAEUMW010000356.1 GCA_016791345.1 Betaproteobacteria bacterium
TCGCCGAAGCCAAGCGTGCGGGTCATCTGCTGAAGGAACAAGGCTTCGTCTTCGACCGCGCCTACACCTCGGTACTCAAGCGCGCGATCCGCACCCTTTGGCTGGTGCTGGAGGAAATGGACCTGATGTGGATCCCGGTGGAGAACATGTGGCGGCTGAACGAGCGCCACTATGGCGCCCTGCAGGGACTCAACAAAGCCGAGACCGCAGCCAAGTTCGGCGACCAGCAAGTACTGGTCTGGCGGCGCAGCTTCGACATCCCGCCGCCTCCCCTCACCCGGGACGATCCTCGTTTCCCGGGCCTGGAACCTCGGTACCGTGGTCTCGCGGAATCCGAACTGCCGCTGACCGAGAGCCTGAAGGAGACCGTCGCGCGCTTCCTCCCGCTCTGGAACGACGTCCTTGCCCCGGCCGTCAGCCGCGGCGAACGTCTCATCATCGCTGCCCACGGCAACTCGCTTCGCGCGCTCGTCAAGCATCTGGACGGGATCTCCGACGAGGAGATCGTTGGGCTCAACATCCCGACCGGCGTGCCACTGGTCTACGAACTGGATGCCAATCTCAAACCCCTGAAGCACTATTACCTCGGCGACCAAGACGAGATCGAACGGGCGGCGAAGGCGGTTGCCAACCAGGGAAAGGCGGGTTAGCGGCACTCCCGCCCCCCAATGGGGGGGCGGTGGGGGTTCCGGAATGATCACCAAAAGGCGCCGCGCGCTCGCTGCGGCGCCTTTCGTTCGTGCGCGTCGGCTGGCAGGGGGGAACTCCGGAGGGGTTGCGGCAGTCCACGTTCTCGTCGATTACGTCTTACTAATCAGGTTTATACTGTGCTGTTTGCCGTCCGGGTCGGGCGGCACACGGCGGACGTCAGCACCTTCAACCACGCGGCGCATTACGGCAGGAGTGGATCGCAGATGAGAAGCAAGTGGCAGCAACTTGGGCTGATCGCATTCGGGGCGGTGCTCGGGATCATGATCAGCCTCAACCTGTCGGCAGTGGCACAGCGGGAGGGCCCGGGACCGCTTCCGGTCGAGGAATTGCGCGCGTTCACCGAGGTGTTCGGCCGCGTCAAGAGCGATTATGTCGAGCCGGTCGAAGACAAGAAACTCATCAACGAGGCCATCAACGGAATGCTGTCGGGCCTCGATCCGCATTCCTCGTATCTGGACGCCGAGGCATTCAAGGAACTTCAGGTCGGCACGCAGGGTGAGTTTGGCGGCCTCGGCATCGAAGTCGGCATGGAAGACGGCTTCGTGAAGGTCATCAGCCCCATCGAGGATACCCCGGCCTACACCGCAGGTATCAAGTCCGGCGATCTCATCATCAAGCTCGACGATGCGTCGGTGAAGGGCATGTCCCTGAACGACGCGGTCAAGCGCATGCGCGGCAAGCCGAATACGCCGATCACGCTGACCGTCGTGCGCAAGGGCGAAGCGAAGCCGCTGACCTTCACATTGAACCGCGCGGTCATCAAGATTCAGAGCGTGAAGGCAAAGCTGATCGAGCCCGGTTTCGGGTACTTCCGCGTGACCCAGTTCCAGGAGCATACGGCCGAGAACCTGGCGAAGGCGATCGAGAAAGTCATCAAGGAGAACAATGGTCCGCTGCGTGGTCTCGTGCTCGACCTGCGCAACGACCCGGGCGGCTTGCTGAACGGCGCGGTTGCGGTGTCCGCGATGTTCCTGCCGCAGAACGCGCTGGTGGTCTACACCGACGGTCGCACCGAGGATTCCAAGATGCGGCTTACCGCCAGCCCCGAGAACTACCTGCGGGGCTCGCTGCGTGAGGACTACGTCAAGAAGCTGCCGCCGGAAGTGAAGACGGTGCCGATGGTGGTGCTGGTGAATGGCGGATCGGCGTCGGCCTCGGAAATCGTCGCCGGAGCGCTCCAGGATCACAAGCGTGCAACCGTACTCGGCACGCAGACCTTCGGGAAGGGTTCGGTGCAGACCATCCTGCCGCTCGGCAACAACACCGCGATCAAGTTGACGACCGCGCGGTACTACACGCCGAGCGGCCGTTCCATCCAGGCCAAGGGCATCACCCCGGATGTCGTGGCAGACGATCCCTCATCCGCCGAGGCTACGCTCCGATTGCGCGAAGCCGATCTCGAGCGGCATCTGCTGAACGACAAGGAAAAAGAGTCCGAAGCGAAACCGGAGTCCGCGCCTGCGAAACCCGAGAGCAAGGCGGAACCGGACGCGAAATCCAAGAAGGAGGACAAGGACAAAGCGGAACAGGACACGCCCAAGGAATTCGGCTCCAAGGACGACTATCAGCTCAATCAGGCCCTCAATCTCTTGAAGGGTCTGCCGGTCGCGCAGAAGAAAGAGCAAGGGGCCTGACAACTTCCGCGGATGGCGGTTTCGCGGCCCGAGCGATCGGGCCGCGATCGTTTTGGTCAATGGACGATACTCAGCTCACTCGCTATAGCCGCCACATTCTGCTACCCGAAATCGGCATCGAAGGGCAGGAGCGAATTTGCCGGTCGCGCGTGCTCGTCGTGGGCGCCGGCGGACTCGGTGCACCGGTGGCCATCTATCTTGCGTCTGCCGGAGTCGGGACGATCACCCTTTGCGACGGCGACCGTGTGGATCTCACGAACCTGCAGCGCCAGGTGATCTTCCGCGGTAGCGACGTAGGGCGACCAAAAGTGGCGGCAGCGGCCGACGCCATTGCCGCACTCAATCCGGAAGTGCGAGTCGTCGCGGTCGGCGAGCGTGTCGATGCAGACCGGCTCAGTGGACTCGTCGCGAATGCCGATATCGTAGTCGATTGCTCCGACAATTTTCCCACGCGACATGCGATCAACCGGGCGTGCGTCGAACTGCGTCGCCCCTTGGTTTCGGGTGCCGGTGTGCGCTTCGATGGTCAGGTCAGCGTGTTCGATCTGCGCGAGGCGACCAGCGCCTGCTACAGTTGTCTGTTCCCTGAGGGCACGGAAGTCGAGGAGACGCGCTGCGCGGTGATGGGGGTCTTCGCCCCCCTCGTCGGCATGATCGGCACGGTCCAGGCCGCGGAGGCGCTCAAGCTTGCTGCAGGCATCGGCGAATCCCTCAACGGCAGGCTGCTCTTGCTCGACGGGCTTGCGATGGAATGGCGCGAGGTCCGTCTGAAGAAAGATCCGGACTGCCCGGTCTGTCGCACGTACGCCGAGCCTCCGCCCGGCAGCATTCGTCGTTCCGCGGCAACGGGCTGTTAAAATCAGCGTCCGTCCGATTGCGCGCCGCTTTCCGCGGCCGTCTTCGCCGCCTCGGCATGCTGCCCAGGTTCAGGCGTCCGGATCCCAAGCAACAGGGAGCTAATCACCCATGAATCTATGTGTCATCGGGACGGGCTACGTAGGTCTTGTCACCGGCGCCTGCTTCGCCGAGATGGGAAATCACGTCGTCTGCGTCGACAAGGACGAGTCGAAGATCGTGGCCCTGCAGGCGGGCCGCATCCCGATCTATGAACCCGGGCTGGAGAACGTCGTCACCACCAACACCCGGGAAGGTCGCCTGCACTTCACGACCTCGCTGCAGGAAGCGATGCAGGAGAGCAATGTCTTCTTCATCGCCGTGGGAACGCCGCCGCAGGAGGACGGCTCCGCGGACCTGCAGCATGTACTCGCCGTGGCCCGCGAGATCGGCCGCCACATGGATCGCTACTGCCTCATCGTGGACAAGTCCACCGTGCCCGTGGGCACCGCCGACAGCGTGCGCGCCGTCGTGCAGGAAGAACTCGCAAGCCGCGGGGCAGACATCGAGTTCGACGTGGTCAGCAACCCGGAATTCCTGAAGGAAGGTGATGCGGTGAAGGACTTCACGCGTCCGGACCGTGTCGTCGTCGGGGTGGACAGCGAGCGCGCAGCCGAGACCATGCGCTCGCTGTATTACCCCTTCATGCGGAATCACGAGCGCATCCTCTTCATGGGGGTGCGCGATGCCGAGCTGACGAAGTACGCGGCCAACGCAATGCTGGCGACCAAGATCTCGTTCATGAACGAGATCGCCAACCTGTGCGAGCGCCTCGGCGTCGACGTGGAGAACGTGCGTCTCGGCATCGGTTCCGATTCCCGCATCGGGTATTCATTCATCTATCCCGGAGCAGGCTATGGCGGTTCGTGCTTTCCGAAGGACGTCAAAGCCCTCATCCACACGGCGGAAGAGAGCGGCTTCGAGGCGCAGGTACTGCGGGCCGTCGAACACCGCAACGAGATTCAGAAGCGACGCCTGTTCGAAAAGGTCGCGGCACGTTTCACGAAGGATCTGCGCGGCGTGACGCTGGGCGTATGGGGACTCTCGTTCAAGCCCGGCACCGATGACATGCGCGAGGCCCCGTCGGTCGTCTTTCTGCGCGCCGCCATCGCGGCGGGCGCCCGCATCCAGGCCTATGATCCCGTGGCCATGGAAGCCGCGCGCGCCGTTCTTCCGGACTACTGGTTCACGGACTGCCTACTGACGCTTTCCGACAACCAGTATGAAGCGATCAAGGGAGTGGACGCCCTGGTGCTCGTTACCGAGTGGAAGCCGTTTCGCTATCCTGACTTCGCCGCCATGCGCCGGTTCATGAAGCTTCCCGTCATTTTCGATGGGCGCAATCTGTACGATCCGAAGCAGATGACGCAGGAAGGTTTCGAATATGTCGCGATCGGACGCGGTCAGTCACCGCTGTCCGCTGCGTGAGTTCGCCGCTCCCTGAACTAGCGGGCATATCCCGAACTTTCCTGCTCCTCGACGAGACGGAATGCGAAGCTGCGTGGCGTGAACGCGAGGTCGCGGACCGCCTCGTCGTGATCGAAGCACATGTCCATGTTCATCCGCGTGACGAGCTCCGGCGAGAGCTTCCGAAAGCGCGGTACGATGTGTGCCGCACTTATCGCCATCTTGAATAGGCGCGGTGGCACGCGGATGATGCGGGGCGCTCGCCCAAGCGCATTGAAGATCCGCTCGACCATCTCCCGATAGGTCAGGGTCTCGCCGCCGGACAGGTTGTAGGCGCGGTCAAAAGCTCTGCTCTCGCCCAGTGCGGCCAAACAGGCGGATGCGAGGTCATCCGCATGCACCGGCTGCCGCTTTCCAAGGCCGTCGCCAAGGATCGGAAAGCAACCGAAACGACGGATGAACCTCGCGATTTCCGAGACGTTGCGGTCGAGGCCCGGGCTGTAGACCAGCGTCGGTCGAAAAATGGTCCAGTGAATGCCGTGCCGCTCGCACTGCGCGGCGAGCGCTTCCTCCGCACGGGCGAAGTCGGCTGCGAGTTCGCGTTCCACCGGGTCCGCGGAATCCACCTTTGTGTAGCGACTGGTGGAGCTGAACGCAATGATGCGTGAGGTCCCGAGCGCTGCCAGCGTTCCAATCGATGGCGACAGGATTGCGAGCGGTGCGAGGCTAATCAGGCTGGAAGGGTGCAGACCAGCCTGGGTCAGCGCGGCGGAAGACCGCAGATCCAGCCTGTACCAGCTCGCTCCTCGATCATCGCGAGGCGGAGGGAAGCGGGAAATGGCTGCAACGTCCCACCCTGCTTCGCGCAGTCGCGGCAAGAGATGGTAGCCGATCTGGCTCGCCGCGCCGATCACGACCACGCTTTGCGACGACGTCTTCGCAATCACTTGAGCGTCACCCTTTCCATTGAACCCAAGCGGCATGCGGCGCGCAGGATCAAGATTGCCCACACGGACCCGATGTCGATCATATTGCAACGCACCATACTCACTGTGCAATTGTATAATTGCAGGTTTACCGCTCCGGTGCGTTCGGGTAGCTTTGACACTCCAAGTACCGCGCGTAAACAGAGAAAAAAGGAAGCTTTAGATGTCGAAAGTCGCGCTTGTAACGGGAATCACCGGGCAGGACGGATGCTACCTCGCTGACTTGCTGCTCAAGAAGGGCTACCGAGTGTTCGGACTGGTCGCCCGCCGCAGCAGCGACACCCTCTGGCGACTGCGCGAAATGGGACTCGTCGAAAAGGTCGAGATGGTCCAAGGCGATCTCACCGACGGCTCCTCCATCACGCGAGCGGTACGCGCTACGCGCCCGAACGAAGTCTACAACCTCGGAGCCCAGAGCTTCGTCGGAACCTCCTGGGATCAGCCGGTCCTCACGGCCGAGGTGGGCGGTCTGGGCGCCCTGCACATCCTGGAGGCAATCCGCGAGCTATCGCCCGCCACGCGTTTCTATCAGGCATCGACGAGCGAGATGTTCGGTCTGATCCAGGCGGAACGTCAGAACGAAAAGACACCATTCTATCCGCGCAGTCCCTACGGCGTGGCCAAGCTTTACGCCCACTGGATCACTGTCAATTACCGCGAGAGCTTCGGATTGCACGCTTCCAGCGGAATCCTTTTCAACCACGAATCACCAATGCGCGGCATCGAGTTCGTCACGCGGAAGGTTACCGATGGCGTGGCCCGAATCAAGCTAGGCAATCAGAACGAGCTTCGTCTCGGAAACATCGATGCGAAACGGGACTGGGGGTTTGCAGGCGACTACGTGGAAGCGATGTGGCTGATGCTCCAGCAGGAACTGGCGGACGACTACGTGGTCGCGACGGGACGGACCACCACCGTGCGTGACATGTGCAAGATCGCCTTCGAACACGTGGGCTTGAACTACGAGAATCACGTCGTGATCGATCCGAAGTTCTACCGCCCTGCCGAAGTCGAGACCCTGCTCGGCGATGCCACCAAGGCGCGCGAGAAACTGGGCTGGCAACCCAGGACCGGTCTTGAAGATCTGATTCGTATGATGGTGGATGCCGATCTGCGGCGCGTGAGGAAAGAATAGTGATGATCCCGGTGATTCTCTCCGGCGGCGCCGGCACCCGCCTGTGGCCGGTGTCGCGCGAAGGCCATCCCAAACCTTTCATGAAGTTGCCCGACGGACAATCGCTGCTCCAGAAGACGTTCAGGCGGGCCACCGCTCTCGCTGCGGATGCGGACCTCGTGATCGTCACCAACCGCGACTACTACTTCATGAGCCGGGACGAGTTCGCGGCCGCCAAGCTCGGCCCGGTCAACCGGCTACAGTTCCTTCTGGAACCGTTCGGGCGCAACACCGGACCCGCTGTAGCGTTGGCCGCCATGTACGTTCGGGAACGCTACGGTCCCGAGTCCGAACTGCTCGTGCTGCCTGCGGACCACCTGATCGCCGATGAAGCCGCCTTCGCGCAAGCCGTGCGCGAAGCCGAGCGGCTGGCGCAGAGTGGCCATCTGGTCACTTTCGGGATCCAGCCGGATGCTGCGGAAACCGGTTTCGGCTATATCGAGTGTGGCCCGGCGATCAAGGGTAGTACCGGCGCCAAGGTGGTGCGCTTCGTGGAGAAACCTTCCGTCGAAAAGGCCGAGGAATATCTCGCGAGTGGCAGATACCTCTGGAACGGCGGCATGTTCTGCTTTCGCGCCGACCGGATCCTCCAGGAGTTCGAACAACACGCGCCAGAGGTAGTGGAACGCGCCGCCGACTGCTGGGCGGACGCGCTCGAAAAGCTGAGCGCCAATCCCGGGATGCTCGATTTCGACCCCACACTCTTTGAAGCCATGCCGGACATCTCCATCGACTATGCGGTCATGGAAAAGTCGGAGCGGGTTGCCGTCATCCCCGGTCGGTTCGGCTGGAACGACATCGGCTCGTGGAGCGCCGTCAGCAGCTTGGTCGAGGCGGACAGCGATAACAATCGCGTGATCGGCGACGCACTGGTCGTCGATTCAAAGAATACGTTCGTCAAGAGCGAAGACCGGTTGGTAGCAGCGGTCGGCGTGGACAATCTCATCATCATCGAGACCCCCGATGCAGTCCTGGTCGCTGACGTCAGCCACGCCCAAGAGGTGAAAAAGGTCGCAACGCAACTCAAGGCGAGCGGACACGAGAGCTATCGGCTGCATCGCACGGTGGCGCGCCCGTGGGGCACGTATACCGTGCTCGAAACCGGCCCGCGCTTCAAGATCAAGCGCATTGCCGTCAAGCCGGGCGCATCGCTCTCACTGCAGATGCATCATCACCGCAGCGAGCATTGGGTGGTCGTGAGCGGGATGGCGAAGGTCGTGAATGGCGACGAGGAGCTTCTCGTCAACACCAACGAGTCGACCTACATTGCGCCGGGACACAAGCATCGGCTCGAGAACCCGGGGATCCTCGAGCTGGTGATGATCGAGGTGCAGAGCGGTGACTACCTCGGCGAAGACGACATCGTCCGCTTCAGCGACCAGTACGGGCGGGGCTGAATCGCGAGGATTCGACGCTGTCGTCATCGGGCGATGCATCGCGCGACCAGGGCACTTGGCAGCGCGGCGGAAACGACGGGGCGCAGTCGTCGCTCGCGAGCGAGAGATTGGGGCTGTAGAAGGGATCGTCGTCGAGCTGACGCCCCCATTTCGCCCTCATACAAGCCCACTCAGCACTGAAGCGCGCCGCCTTTTCGAGGGACTCGTCGGGTCCTCGCGTTGCGCCCTCGTGATGGTAGAGAACCGCATGAGGGGTCCAGACGTTACGGTAGCCTCTGCTGCGAAGCTTCAGGCAAAAGTCGATGTCGTTGAAGGTGACGGGGAAATTCTTCTCGTCGAGACCTCCCACCTCTTCGTAGACGCTGCGCCTCACCAGCAGGCAGGCGCCCGTGACGGCCGTCACTTCCCGTGCGACGGCGAGGCAGCCGCGGTACCCTGTCGATTCCTCCGGCATTCGCTGTTGCAGGTGTCCGACGGTGCCGTGCAGCCCCAGGACGATGCCGGCATGCTGAATCGTGCGATCCGGATATAGGAGCTTGGCTCCGACTGCACCGATCGCTGGCTGCGTCCCGAGTGCGATCATCTCGGTCAGCCATTCGTCGTGGATGACCTCGGTATCGTTGTTAAGCAGCACCAGAACTTCACCTGACGCGCGCTTGACCGCAAAATTGTTGATCGCCGCGTAATTGAACGCCCCGCCGAAGCGCGTCAACCGAACGATGCCAGTTGTCTCCAGCTGGCGAAAGTAGGCGAGCGACGCCGGCTCATCGCTTTCGTTATCGACCAGCAATATCTCCAACCGCGGATAGGACGTACGCGCAACGATGCTGTCGATGCAGCGCTTCACGAGTGCAGCGCTGTTGCGTGTCGGAATGATCAGCGTGACCAGGGGC
>JAEUMW010000357.1 GCA_016791345.1 Betaproteobacteria bacterium
GTGTCGCGAGTGATCCGAATGCGCTCGTCGAGCTCGCGCAGTGTGAAGTAACCGTCGGCCACCTGCGCGACGAGACTCACGGTGACTGCGCGCCTGGCGTCGTCGCTCGCGAGGTACTGCTCCAGCGCGGCGTCCTTGAGATTGCGCACCCGGCCCCAGAAGTCGAGCTCCCATCCGACGACGCTCAAGCCGACGTAGTACGCAGGCAAAGTGCGCGCGCTCCCGGTTTGGCTCACTTCGGCGGGAACCCCCAACCGCAGCTCTCCCGCGTTCACATTGAGAGTCGGGAACTGGTCGGCGCGGCGGATCTGGAAGGCGGCACGCGCCTCTTGGACGCGCAGGACCGCAACGCGCAGGTCGCGGTTCTCATCCAGCGCCTGCGAGATCATCGCCTGCAGTTGCGGATCAGTGAAGTAGTCGCGCCACGCGATCTCCGGAGCGGGGCGCGCATCGGGCTTCGCAGCCGGTGGCCTGGGAGCATCCGGAGGGTACTCGTTCGCGACCGGTAGCGCCGGCCGGGTAAATTCGGGCGCGAGCGAACACCCCGTAGCCAGCATCCCGAGGCCCAATGCGCACACCGCCGCGAGTGGCCACCGCAAACGGCCCTTGCGACGCGTGCGACCCGCCGCCCGCGCAGTCCCCGATGGGTCTACCGCGAGCGCCCCATCGAGCGGCGCATCGTGATCCGATGAGAGTTTCATGGTTCGTCGGAGCCCTCTAGTCGATCACTGCCGTTTGCGTCGATCGAGGGCTCGCCGCTGTTCGCCTCGAGATCACCGGCAAGCGAATCGAGCAGCTCGTGACCCGATGTGAACTCGCGGCTCCGGCCAGTCACGAGGTTCTCGAGACGACCCGCGAGCGCACCGGCCCGCGCATCGCCGCGCATCTTCAACACGTACGCGCGCCGGCTCGGGTATTTGGGCTTGGAGTCAAGAGGCATTGCGGGTGTCCCCAGCGAAACTCGGAGACAGCCTAGTCGCATCCCATCGCCGAGTGGTAAGTGAAAGGTCGATGTTCGGTCTGTTGTCCATCGCTGCCGGCTGTGGTCGATGTATCAACCCCCGGATGGGGCGCTTCATAGTGCCGGAGTCGGCGCCGGTGCCACATTCGGAGCAACGGGGCGTCCGATCCTGAACCACGCGGCGTAGAGCGCCGGCACGAAGAAGATCGTCAGCACGCTTGCGACGGTCAGGCCGCCCATGATCGCGATGGCCATCGGGCCCCAGAAGATGCTGCGCGTCAGCGGGATCATCGCCAGGACGGTGGCGGCCGCCGTCAGCATCACGGGACGCGTCCGGTGGACGGCCGCGTCGACGACCGCGGTCCACGTGTCGCGCCCGGCGTCGATCTCCGCCTGAACCTGGTCGACCAGGATCACCGAGTTACGCATGATCATCCCGCTCAAGGCGGTGATGCCGAGGATCGCAACGAAGCCGAGCGGCGCCTGGAACAGCAGCAGCGCGGCAACGACCCCGATGATCCCGAGCGGCGCGGTGAGGAACACCATGAACATCTTCGAGAAGCTCTGCAGCTGCAACATCAGGATCGTCAAAATCGTGACCAACATCACCGGGAAGACCGCCGCGAGCGCCCGGTTGGCCTTGTCGCTTTCCTCGACGGCACCGCCGACATCGATGCGATAGCCGGAGGGCAGCTTCGCCTCGATGTCCGCGAGCAGCGGACGAATCGCCTGGGTCGCGGAGACGCCCTGCTCGCCGTCCTTCACATCGGCGCGCACGGTGATCGCCATGTCGCGGTTGCGGCGCCACAGGACCGGCTCCTCGAGCACATAGTCGACCTTCGCAACCTGCGAGAGCGGGACGACGGTGCCATTGCGCGTGAAGAGATTGACGTCCTTCAGCGTATCGAGATCGAGGCGCTCGGAGGGCACGGCACGGGCGACGATGTCGATCAGGTCCTCGTGCTCGCGCAGATGGGACAGCGTCGCGCCGTTCATCACGGTCTGAATCACCAGGGCGACGTCGGCCGGCGCGAGGCCAAGCGCGCGCGCCTTGTCCTGGTCCAAGTCCGCCCGCAGCACGCGCACCGGGTCGTTCCAGTCGAGCTGGACGTCGCGCACCTGGGGACTGGACGCCACGACCTTCTCCACCTCGCGCGCGATCTCCCGCACCTTCTGCGTGTCCGGGCCGACGACGCGGAACTGGACCGGGAAGCCGACCGGCGGGCCGAGCTCAAGACGCGTGATGCGCACCCACGCCTGCGGGAATTCGTCGTTCACCATGGTCATCAGGCGCGAGCGGACGCGCTCACGTGCCTGCGTGTCCTTGGTCATCACGATGAAGACGGC
>JAEUMW010000358.1 GCA_016791345.1 Betaproteobacteria bacterium
GCGGTGTCGTGCATGCTGAACACGAGAATGCGTGCCGAGGGATAGCGGCCGACGATGCGGCGGATCGCCTCGATACCGCCCATGCCGGGCATCGAAAGATCCATCACCGCCACATCCGGGGCGCACTCGCCGAATATGCGATAGGCCTCGTCGCCGTTCGCCACCTCGGCGACGACGTGGATGCTCGGTGTCTGTTCCAGCAGGCGCCGGAATCCCGCGCGCACGACGGCGTGATCGTCCGCCAGCAGCACCCGAATGTCCTTCTCCGTCATCTCAGACACCTCGCGCGACCGCCGTCAGCGGCAGCTCTATCGTGAGCGCGACACCACGCGCCTGCTGCGTCCACACCCGCACCGATCCGCCCAGCGCCTCGACACGCTCGCGCATTCCGGCGAGTCCGAAGCCATGGACGGGCGCGCTCGTGTCCATGCCGGCGCCATCGTCCTTGACTTCCACCTCGAGCGTTCCCGAGCGGCGGATGCACACCTCCACGTGCCGCGCGCGGGCGTGCCGCGCGACGTTGGTCAATGCCTCCTGCACCACGCGGTAGACGGTGATGTTGAGGCGGTCGCTCAGGCCGTCGAGAGGCGTTGCAATGTGCAGGCTGCAGACGACGTCCGGATTGCGCTGGCGCCACCCTTTCACGAGCTCCTGCAGCGCATCGTCCAGGCCCAGGCTGTCGAGGGTTTCGGGGTGCAGACGCTGCAGCATGCCGCGAACGAGCTCCATGATGTGACGGGTGACCGCGACCACCGCCTCGGCGCTCTCGCGCGGTGCCGGTTTGTTGTTTCTGGTCGAGTTGAGGACGGCGGTGCCGTCGGCGAGGATGGCCGTCAGGCACTGACCGAGTTCGTCGTGCAGTTCACGCGCCAGGCTGCGACGCTCTTCTTCCTGCACGCGGATCAACTGTTGCGAAAGCTGGCGGTTCTGCGTCACGCTCGACTGCAGCCGGTCCATCATGCGGTTAAAGGCTGCTGCGATGCGTGCAAGCTCGGGCAGATCGAGCGGCGGCATGCGCGTGGCGAGGTTGCCGTGCTCGATCTCGTTCAGCGCGCTCAGGATCTTGTTCACCGGGGCGAGTGCGCGCCCGACCAGCCAGTAGATGAGAACGTTGGTGACGACGAAGATCACCCCGGCAAGGCGCATGAGCCCGGTCGCATAGGTCCAGACTTCGCCGACCTCGAACGAGGGATCCGGCTTGACCTCCAGCGTGCCGATCGACTGACCGCTCACCAGGACGGTGCGCTGGATCGGTGTGATCCGGGGACCCATTGCGGCCACCAGGTCGGCAAACCAGCGGGGCGCAGAGGTCGCGGACCTGGCGGCGGGATGATTGGATTCGACGATACGATCGTTCGGATCCCGCAGCGTAATGGTCAGGTGGCGCACCTCGCCGAGTGCGGCGAGATGAAACAGGGGTGGCCCGTCGCCGGCGAGCCGGGCGCGCTGCAGTTCCGCGTCGAGAAAATGCAGCGCGAGATTGGCAGTGGATTCGATCTCCGCCTGTACGTCGCGCCGTGCTTCGCGCACGAGGAACACGCTGCTGGCCAGAAAGATGATCGCGAGCACGATGGTGATGACCAGGTTGAGGCGTAGCTTCAGGCTCATGCGGGACGATCTGCGGGTCGGCTCCCGCGGCGACGTGGTGGCAGCTGCGCGGTGCGCGGGATTATAACGGTCCTATTTCCCTGTTCCGGCGTCTGGTTCCATTCAACCAGGGTGCTGGCTGCGGGGAACCAGCCGGTGTTGCGCGGGCATCCTGTCCCAAGCGGCCGCATCGAAGAGGAATGGTAGAAAAAACAAGGCCGGGACGACTCTCGACCCGGCCTACACGTTCAGCCCTAGACGAAGCTTGAACAATGGCAGGGGAGTGCTTGCGCAATCCGCGTGCCACACGCGGTTTTCGATCTAGGGCGCAGCGTTTGCGGTGCGCGTCGCGCTTTCGGCACGTGCGGTGCCGGCGAGCGCGGAGGCGTCCCAGCCGCCGCCGAGCGCCTTGACCAGCAGCACACTGGCCGTGAGCCGCTGACCGAGGATGCCGACGGCGGTGCGCTCGTTGTTGAGCGCAACGGTCTGCACCGCGACGACGTTGAGGTAGCTCACGATCCCGGCCTTGTACTGATTGGTCGTGAGATCGACCGATTGGCGCGCGGCCGCCACGGCATCGGCCTGCACCGCGGCTTCTTCCTCGAGGATGCGCAGCGCGGCGAGATTGTCCTCGACCTCCTGGAACCCGGTGAGGACGGTCTGGCGGTAGGCGGCGACGTTGCTGTCATACGTCGCGCGCGCCTGCGCGGTGACGCCGCTGCGCAGCCCCCCGTCGAACAGCACCTGTGCGAGAGCGGCGCCCACCGACCAGTAACGGCTCGGCACGGAGAGCCAGTCCGCGGCGTCGGTGCTGCGGAAACCGCCGGCGGCCGAGAGCGTGAGCGTCGGGTAGAAGGCGGCGATGGCGACGCCGATCTGTGCGTTCGCCGCCGCCACCGAACGCTCGGCTGCCGCGATGTCGGGGCGGCGCTCGAGCAGCTCGGATGGAACGCCGACGGGAATCGCGGGCGGGGCGACGTCGAGCGGCGTCGGCGCGATCGAGAACTCCTCCGGCGGCTCGCCCATGAGCACAGCGATCGCATGTTCGAGTGCGGCACGCTGCACACCGATTTCGATCGCCTGCGCCTGCGTGCTCTTGAGCTGGGTCAGCGCCTGGACGACGTCGACACGCGCCGCCACCCCGGCGGCATAACGGTTCTTCGTGAGCTCCAGCGAGCGCTCGTAAGCGGCCGCGGTGTCGTCGAGCAGTCGTTTCTGGGCATCCGCGGTGCGCAGCAGGAAATAGTTCTGTGCGAGTGTCGCCTGTGCCGAGAGCCGCGCCGATTCCAGACTGGCAGCGGTGGACTGCGCGTTCGCCTCGCTCGATTCGACGGCGCGGCGCACGCTGCCCCAGAGATCGGGTTCCCAGCTCGCGTTGGCGGGCAGATTGTAGGTGGTGACGGGGCGCGTCGTGCTCGGCGCGTTCGGCAGGTTCGGCGACTGGCTGCGGACGGTGGACACCCCCATGCTCAGCGTCGGGAAATAGCCCGCGCGGGCCTGCTGCACCAGGGCCTGCGCGCCGCGAAACTGCGCTTCGGCAGCGAGAATGTTCTGGTTGGAGACGTTGACCCGCTCGACGAGCGCATTGAGCTGCGCATCACCGAAGACCTCCCACCACGGGCCGCGGCCCGAGTCGTCGCGCGGCTCGGCCGGCTTCCACTTGCCGGCTTCCTTGAAAGTCTGCGGCACCGGTGCGCTCGGGCGCACGTAATCGGGGCCCACCGTGCAGCCGGTGCCGAGCGTCGCGGCAAAAAGCAGGGTGAAGGCGAAGGCGCGTCGCATCATGCCGAGCGGGCCGCGCCCGGTGTGTCCGGCGTCCGGGCATGGCGCAGCCGCAGCGCCCACAGCCGGAAGCGGTCGAGATAGAGATAGACGACCGGCGTCGTATAGAGCGTGAGGACCTGGCTTACGATCAGGCCGCCGACGATGGCGATGCCGAGCGGGCGCCGCAGTTCCGCGCCATCGCCGCTGCCGAGCGCGAGCGGCAGGGCACCGAGCAGCGCCGCCATCGTCGTCATCATGATCGGCCGGAAGCGCAGCAGGCAGGCCTCGAAGATCGCCTGCCCGGGTGCGGCGCCCTTGAGGCGTTCGGCGTCGAGCGCGAAGTCGACCATCATGATCGCGTTCTTCTTCACCAGGCCGATCAGCAGGAACACGCCGATCAGCGCAACCACGCTGAACTCGGTGCCCGTGAGAATTAGCGCAAGCAGCGCGCCGACACCCGCCGACGGCAGCGTGGACAGGATCGTGAGCGGGTGCACGAGGCTTTCGTAGAGGATGCCGAGCACGATGTAGACCGCCACCAGTGCCGCGACGATCAGCCATGGCTGGGCATCGAGGGACTGCTGGAACACCTTGCCGGTGGCCTGCTGGCCGCCCTGGATCGTCGCCGGCAGGCCGATGCGCACCGTCGTGCCGTCGATCGCCTGCAGCGCCTGCGACAGCGGCACGCCCGAAGCGAGATTGAAGGAGATCGTGGTGGCGGCGAACTGTCCCTGGTGGTTGACGGAAAGCGGTGTGTTGGAAAGCTCGTAGCGCGCGAACGCCGAGAGCGGCACGAGCGTGCCGGCCTGGGTGCGCGCGTAGATGCCGTTGAGTGCCTCCGGTCCCTGCGCGTACTGCGGAGCGACTTCCATCACCACACGGTACTGGTTGCGGTCGGAATAGATGGTCGATACCTGCGACTGACCGAAGGCATTGCCGAGTGCGGAGGCGACGGCGTCGGCCGTGACACCCAGGCGCGCCGCGGTCGGGCGGTCGATCTTGAGCTCGGTCTCGAGGCCGCGCACCTCCTGGTCGGAGTCGACGTCGGTCAGCTCCGGCACGCTCTGCAGCGCGTCCTGCAGCTTGAGCGTCCAGCGGCGAAGCTCCGGGACGTCATCGCCTTGCAGGGTGTACTGATAGGTGCCGCTCGCCTGCCGCCCGCCGGCACGGACGTCCTGCACCGGGCTCAGGAAGAGTCGCGTGCCCGGATGGTCTGATGTCTTGGGGCGCAGGCGTTCGATCACCTGGTCGGAGGATTCGCGGCGCTGCGCGAGCGGTTTCAGCTGGACGAACATCATCCCGGCATTGCGCTGTCCGCCGCCGGTGAAGGCGGTGACGTTCTCCACGGCCGGATCCGCGCGGACGATCTCGGAGAGATCCGCGATTTTCTGCCGCATCGCCTGGAAGGAGACGCTCTGGTCGGCGCGGATGAAGCCCATCAGCCGTCCCGTGTCCTGCTGCGGTATGAAGCCCTTGGGAATTGCGACATACAGGTAGACGTTGAGCGCGATGGTTGCCGCGAGCAGCAGCATCATGAAGCGGCCGTGGCGCAGCGACCAGGCGAGGCTGTCGCGATAGCCGGCAAGCAGCCACGTGAAGACGCGTTCGCTCGCCCTGTACAGGCGACCGTGGTCGCGCTGGTCGCGCGGCGCGAGCAGTCGCGCGCACATCATCGGCGTGGCCGTGAGCGACACCACGAGCGACACCAGCACCGCGGCCGACAGCGTGACCGCAAACTCGCGGAACAGCCGGCCGACGATCCCGCCCATGAAGAGCAGGGGCAGGAACACCGCCACCAGCGACACGCTCATGGACAGCACAGTGAAGCCGACCTCGCGCGTGCCGAGGAGCGCGGCTTCCGTTGCCTTCATCCCGCGCTCGATGTGGCGCGAGATGTTCTCCAGCACGACGATGGCATCGTCGACAACGAACCCGGCGGCGACGATGAGGGCCATCAACGAGAGGTTGTTCAGGCTGAACCCCGCCAGATACATGACGCCGAAGGTCGCCACCAGCGACACCGGCACGGCAACGCTCGGAATCAGCGTGGCGCGCACGTTGCGTAGGAACAAGAACACCACGGCCACGACGAGCGCGGTTGCAATCAGCAAGGTGTGCTCGACCTCGCGCAGCGAGGCGCGGATGGTGGAGGTGCGCTCCATCATGAGTTCGAGGTTGACCGCCGCCGGGATCGAGGCGCTCAGGAACGGCAGAAGCTGGCGCACACGCTCCACGGTTTCGATGATGTTGGCGCCGGGTTCGCGCGAGATCGTGAGGATGACCGATGGCTTGCCGTTCGAGAGGCCGGCGTTGCGCACGTCCTGCACCGAGTCGACCACTTCCGCGACGTCTGCCAGACGCACTGGCGCATTGTTGCGATAGGCGATGACCAGCGTGCGGAACTGGTCCGCGTTCTCCGCCTGATCGTTGGCGTAGACCGCCCACTGGCGCTCGCTGTCTTCCAGGAAACCCTTCGGCCGGTTGGCGTTGGCCGAGGCAAGCGCGGTGCGCACGTCGTCGAGGCCGATGCCGTAATGGTTGAGCGCCGTCGGATTGAGCTCCACGCGCACCGCCGGCAGCGAGCTGCCGCCGACGCTCACCTGGCCCACGCCTTCGACCTGCGAGAGCTTCTGCGCCAGCACGGTGGAGGCGATGTCGTAGAGCTGGCCGGGTCCGTACACGCTGGAAGTGAGCGCGAGCACCATGATCGGTGCATCCGCCGGGTTCATCTTGCGATAGGTCGGATTGTTGGGAAGGCTCGTCGGCAGCTGCGCGCGCGCGGCGTTGATGGCGGCCTGCACGTCGTTCGCCGCGCTGTCGATGTCGCGTTCGAGATCGAACTGCAGAGTGATGCGGGTGTTGCCCTGGCTCGACCAGGAGGTGAGCTCGTTCACGCCGGCGATGCGTCCGAGCTGACGTTCGAGGGGAGTTGCCACCGTGGCCGCCATCACCTCGGGGCTCGCGCCGGGCAGCGACGCCGTCACCGAGATCACCGGGAACTCGACCTGCGGCAGGGGGGCGACCGGCAGCAGGCGATACGCCACGGCGCCGGAGAGGACGAGCGCCAGCATGAGCAGCGTCGTCGCGATCGGTCGGTCGATGAAGGGGGCGGAGAGGTTCACGGCTGCCGGCCCTCGGCCGCCGGGCCTGCCGGCCGCGGGGTGCGCGCGCGGTCGAGGCGGCGCGCGACGCGGTCGAAGGCGAGATAGATCACCGGGGTGGTGAAGAGCGTGAGCACCTGGCTCACGATGAGACCGCCGACCAGGGTCAGGCCCAGCGGGTGGCGCAGTTCGGAGCCGACGCCGCCGAGCATGAGGGGCAGGGCGCCGAGCAGCGCCGCCAGCGTGGTCATGAGGATCGGCCGGAAGCGCAGCAGGCAGGCCTGGTAGATCGCCTCGCGCGGGTCGAGGCCCGCATGGCGCTCGGCGTCGAGCGCGAAGTCGATCATCATGATCGCGTTCTTCTTCACCAGCCCGATGAGCAGGATGATGCCGATGACGGCGATGACGCCGAGTGGCGTGCCGGCGAGCATGAGCGCGAGCAGCGCGCCGACGGCGGCCGAGGGCAGGGTCGAGAGGATCGTGATCGGATGGATGTAGCTCTCGTAGAGCACGCCGAGCACGATGTACATGACGACGATCGCCGCGAGAATCAGCAGGAGCTGGTTGGTGAGCGAGGCGCGAAAGGCGAGCGCGGCACCCTGGAAGCTCGTCAGCACGGACGGCGGCAGGCCGATCTCGCGCGCCGCACCCTCGATGGCCGAGACGGCGGCTCCGAGCGACTCGCCCGGCGCCACGTTGAAGGAGATGGTGGCCGCGGGAAACTGCCCGAGGTGATTGATGGCGAGCGGCGCCGGTTCCACGCTTACCCGGGTCAGCGCATCGAGCGGCACCTGGGTGCCCGAGGACGAGGTGACGTAGATGCCGCGGATCGCCTCCGGGCCACTGCGGAATTCCGGCTTGACCTCGAGCACCACGCGATACTGCGTGGCCTGGGTGAAGATGGTCGACACCAGGCGCTGGCCGAAGG
Source organism: Betaproteobacteria bacterium (assembly GCA_016791345.1). NCBI lineage: Bacteria > Pseudomonadati > Pseudomonadota > Betaproteobacteria > Betaproteobacteria bacterium. The sequence continues at coordinate 7,381 of JAEUMW010000358.1, forward strand.
CATCGTAGAGCGCGTTGGAAATGGCGGCCGGCGTGACGCCGAGGCGCCCGGCCGTATCGCGGTCGATGTCGACGTAGACCTTGAGGCCGGCGTTCTGCAGGTCGCTCGCTACGTCGGCAAGCTGTGGCAGACCCCTGAGCACCTCGACCATGCGCGGCACCCAGGTGGCGAGTGTTTTCGCGTCTGCCGCTTCGAGCGTGAACTGGTACTGCGTGCGGCTCACGCTGTCCTCGATGGTGAGATCCTGCACCGGCTGCAGGTAGAGCGTGATGCCCTCCACGCGCGCGAGTTCCGGCTGCAGGCGCCGGATCACGTCGGTCGCGGTCACGCCGCGCTCGGCGCGTGGCTTCAGGTTGATCAGCATGCGCCCGCTGTTCAGCGTCGCATTGGTGCCGTCCACGCCGATGAAGGAGGAAAGGCTGGCGACCGCCGGATCGCGCAGCACCACGCGCGCGAGCGCCTGCTGGCGTTCCGCCATGGCGGTGAAGGAAACGGTCTGCGAGGCCTCCGAGATGCCCTGGATGATGCCGGTATCCTGCACCGGGAAGAAGCCCTTGGGCACGACGAGGTAGAGCACCACGGTGAGGACGAGGGTGGCGATCGCCACGACGAGTGTGGCCCCCTGGCGGTCCAGCACCCACGACAGCATGCGGCCGTAGCGCGCGATCACCGCGTCGAAGAACCCGCCCATCGCGCGGTAGAAGCGTCCCTGCCCGGCTTCCGGTGAGTGCTGCAGGAGCTTGGCGCACATCATCGGCGTCAGCGTGAGCGACACGACCGCCGAGATGAGAATCGCCACCGCCAGGGTGATCGCGAATTCGCGGAACAGGCGCCCGACGACTTCGCCCATGAAAAGCAGCGGGATCAGCACCGCGATCAGCGACAGCGTGAGCGAGATGATGGTGAAGGCGATCTGCCGTGAGCCCTTGAGCGCCGCCTCCAGCGGCGAGTCGCCGCTTTCGATGTAGCGCGCGATGTTCTCGATGACGACGATGGCATCGTCGACCACGAAGCCGGTGGCGACCACCAGCGCCATCAGCGTGAGGTTGTTGATCGAGAAGCCGGCGAGATACATGAAGCCGAAGGTGCCGATCAGCGACAGCGGCACCGCCACGCTCGGGATGATCGTCGCCGACAGGTTGCGCAGGAAGAGAAAGATCACCGTCACCACCAGGGCCACCGCCAGCAGCAACTCGATCTGCACATCGCGCACCGAAGCGCGGATGGTCACCGTGCGGTCGGTGAGCACTGCCACTTCGACCGAGGCCGGCAACGACGATTGCAGCTGAGGCAGCAGACGCTGGACGCGGTCGACCACCTCGATCACGTTGGCGCCCGGCTGGCGCTGGATGTTCAGGATCACCGCCGGTACCTCGTTCATCCACGCCGCGAGGCGCGCGTTCTCGGCATCGTCGATCACGTCGGCGACGTCGGAGAGATAGATCGGCGCCGCGTTGCGATAGGCGACGACGATGCCACGGTACTCGGCGGCGGAGCGCAACTGGTCGTTGGCGTCGATGGCATAGCTGCGCTGGGCGCCGTCGAAGCTGCCCTTCGCCTTGTTGACATTGGCGGCGGCGATCGCCGTGCGCACGTCCTCGAGCGTGAGATTCTGGGCGGCGAGGGCCTTCGGGTTGACCTGCACGCGCACCGCCGGCCGCTGACCGCCGGACAGCGTGACCAGGCCGACGCCCGACACCTGCGAGAGCTTCTGCGCGAGGCGCGTGTCGGCGAGGTTCTGGATCTCCGGCAGGGTCAGCGTCGGCGACGTGAGGCCGAGCGTCAGGATCGGCGCGTCCGCCGGATTCACCTTGCTGTACACGGGCGGCGCCGGCAGATCGGCCGGCATCAGGTTGGAGGCGGCGTTGATGGCCGCCTGCACGCCCTGCTCGGCGACGTCCAGGCTCAGATCGAGATTGAACTGCAGGGTGATGACCGAGGCGCCGCCGGAACTGGTCGAGGACATCTGCCGCAGGCCGGGGATCTGTCCAAACTGGCGTTCCAGCGGCGCGGTGACCGAGGAAGTCATCACCTCGGGGCTCGCGCCCGGGTAGAACGTCACGACCTGAATGGTCGGGTAATCGACTTCCGGCAGCGCGGAGAGCGGCAGCAGGCGATAGGCGAAGATTCCGGACAGCAGGATCGCCGCCATGAAGAGCGTGGTAGCGACCGGCCGCAGAATGAACGGCCGTGAGGGATTCATGGCGGAGGCGGCGGGCCGTTGCGGCGCCGGTTGCCGCCGGGCTTGGTGCCGGGCTTGGCATCACCCGTTGGCGCGCGCTGGGCGCTGCGACCATCGACGTCGACCCGGGTGCCTTCGCGCAACCGATCGGCGCCATCGACGACCACGACGTCTCCCGGCGCCACACCGGATTCCACCATCGCCGTATCGCCTTCGATCGTGGCGAGCTTGATCGGCCGCAGCGCGACCGTCTGCTCGGGTGTCACCGCGTACACGAAGGTGCCTTCGCTACCGCGCTGCACGGCGGCCACCGGGATCGTCGTCACGTCGTGGCGCGTATCGAGCAGCATGCGCACGTTCACGAACTGGTTGGGGAAGAGGGCGGCGTCGGTGTTGGGAAACTCGGCCTTGAGCTTGACCGTGCCGGTGGTGGGATCGATCTGGTTGTCGACGGTGAGCAGCGTGCCCTGGGCGAGGCGGGTCTTCTTCTCGCGGTCATAGGCATCGACGAGCAGGCGATCGCCGGAAGCAAGACGCCTCATCACGTCCGGCAGTTTGTCCTGCGGCAGCGTGAAGACCACCGTGATCGGCGCGAGCTGGGTGATCACCACCAGCCCGTTTGCGTCCGAGGCGCGCACGACGTTGCCGGGATCGACCTGGCGCAGCCCCAGGCGACCACTGATCGGCGCGGTGACGCGGGCGTAGGTGAGCTGCAGGCGCGCGTTGTCGACCTGCGACTGGTCGACCTTGATGGCGCCTTCGTATTGGCGAACCAGCGAGGCCTGCGTGTCGACCTGCTGCTTCGCGATCGAATCCTGATCGAACAGGGTCCGATAGCGGTCGAGATCGAGGCGGGCGTTGGCGAGCAGCGCCTGATCGCGCACGAGCTGCCCCTCCGCCTGCGCGAGCTGCACCTGGAACGGACGGGGATCGATCTCGGCGAGCAGGTCGCCTTCCTTGACGAGCTGTCCTTCCTTGAACGGCACCCGCATCAGCTGCCCCTCGACCCGGCTGCGCACGGTGGCGGTCTTGAGCGGCGTCACGGTGCCCAGACCTTCGAGGAAGATGTCGATGTCCCCCGTCCGAGCGGTAGCGGTGGCGACCGGAATCGGATGATCGCCCGGACCGAAGCCTTTCGGTCCCCCCGCAGCCTGGTCAGTGGTGGACGCGAGACGCGCGTAGGTGGCGTAGGCGATGCCGCCCACTACGAGCACGACGAGCAGCCAGAACCAGGCGTGGCGAAGGGTTTTCGGCTTAGGGGGAGCAGTTGGCCGCAACGGGGCCGTCGCGGCTTCCTGAATCTCTGGATCGGGTGTGATCTTCATGCGATGGCAGCCGCGAAACCTCGTGGCTGCTGTTGGATGATAGCGACAGCGTTCGCCGATCCGAGTTCGGCGCGTCCCTCTCGAAGTGATGGGGATTGGCTGTAAACAACCGACTGGTGGTTGATTTCAACCAATCGGTGGCGCGGGTTTGACCGCGCACAGCACAGGGGTTCCACGCAAAATCCATAAAAACAAAGGCCAGGGTGACGGGCCCTGGCCGGGAACATCAAAGCTGACAAGCCTTGACGGTGCTCGCAGATATCTGCGCAACCGGCGTGCCAAGAAACGGGCGGCTCCGTCACGCATCCTTGAAGCCGTACTTGTCCATCCGGTAGCGCAGCGTCATCCGGCTCACGCCCAGGCGGCGCGCGGCTTCCGAGACGTTGTTGCCGGCATCGCGCAGCGCCTGTTCGATGAGGATGCGTTCGGCCGCCTCCAGGGTCAGGCCCTTGAGCGGAAAGGAGTCCGCCATCGCCTGCGGCGTCTGGGTGAGCGCCAGGGCCTGCACGTCGATGACCGCGCCGTGCGAGAGCAGCACCGCCCGCTCCACCAGATGACGCAGCTCGCGCACGTTGCCGGGCCAGTGATAGCGGCTCATCGCCTCCAGCGCGGCGGGGCTGAAGCGATGTGACGGCAGGCCGTAGCGGCGGGCGGTCTGCTCCGCGAAATGACGGGCGAGCAGGACGATGTCCGCACCGCGGTCGCGCAGCGGGGGCACCGTCAGCGTGATGACGTTGAGGCGGTAATAGAGATCGGCGCGGAAGGTGCCCTCGGCGATCATCGCCGGCAGGTCGCGGTTGGTGCCCGCCATGATGCGCGCGTGGATCGGCCGTTCCTTCACGCTGCCCACCCGGCGCGTGCGGCGGCGCTCGATCACGTTGAGCAGCTTGGCCTGCAGATCCAGCGGCAGCTCGCCGATCTCGTCGAGGAAGATCGTCCCTTTTTCCGCGGCTTCGAGCAGACCGGCACGAGCGCCGACCGCACTCGTGAAGGCACCCTTCTCGTGACCGAAAAGCTCGGCTTCGATCAGGTCGCGCGGCAGGCTCGCGCAGTCGACCTGCACGAAGGGCTGCTCGCGCACCGGTCCGGCGAGATGCAGAAGGCGCGCGGCGACGTCCTTGCCGCTGCCGGTCTCGCCGAGGATGAGGACGGTGGGCGAAGGCTCGCCGCTGCCACCGCCCAGGCGTGCCAGACGGTGGATCTGGTCGCGCAGCCGCTGGATCGACGGGCTCTCGCCGATGAGCAGCGCGCCCTCGACGGCGACGTGGCTGTCGCGCTCGCGCGAATAGTCGAGCTGGTGGCGCATCTGCGTCGTGGCGAGCACCCGTTCCACCACCAGCCGCAGCTCGTCCAGGTCGATCGGCTTCTTCAGATAGTCGGCAGCGCCGAGCTTGATCGCCTGCACGGCGTCGCCGATCTCGCCATACGCGGTGAGCACGAGCGCCTGCGGGCGGTCGTCGCCGAGCGCGGCGAACTCCGCGAGGAAGTCGAGGCCGTTGCCGTCGGGCAGGCGCAGGTCGAGCAGCACGAGATCGGGCGCGGCGGCCTGCATGGCCTGGCGGCCGGCGGCGAGTGTCGTCGCGCAGGCGACTTCGAACTGCGCCGTCTCCAGCGATTTCGCGACCGCGCGCGCGAAGAGACTCTCGTCCTCGATGACGAGAATGCGGGCGCGGGCGGCAAGCTTCGGGGGCGGATTGGCGATGACGGCTTCCATCGAGTTCAGATTCGCGGCAGACGGATGCGCACTTCGGTGCCTCGCGGTGACAGATGCTCGAACACGATGCTGCCGCCGTGGACGTCGCACACCTTCATGGCGAAGGGGATGCCGAGCCCGGTTCCGAAACGCTTGGTGGAGGGGCCGGGCCCGAGATCCCGGCTGGTCGGCGAAAAGGGCATCCCGGCGCCTTCGTCGCAGATCGACAGGAACGCCGCATCGGCGGTTCCGGTCACACGCACGCTGACTCGTCCGGCGGTTGGCGACGCCTCGATCGCGTTCGACAGGAGACCCTGCAAGGCCTGCTCGATCAACTGCGGATCGACGCGGACCTCGCGGTCTTCCGCCCATCCTTCGCGGTGCAGTTTGAGTTCCTTCTGCTCGAATTTGGGCTGCAGCATCTGCGCGACATTGTCCAGAAGCGCGGAGAGCTTGCAAGGGGAGCGCTGCGGTGCCAGCGGATGCAGATAGTTGAGCAGCGACTGCGTCCAGCGGTCGAGCTTGTCGGCGGTCGAGATGATGCCGTGCAGGCCGTCGCGGATCTCGGGCGCGACAGGGGAGCGGCTCATCACCTGGGCGATGGCGCGGATGCTGGCGAGCGGGTTGCGGATGTTGTGCGCCACCACCGGCAGGAGCGCGCCCAGGGTGGCCTGCTTTTCCGCGCGCACGAGTGAAGCGCGGCTGGCCTCGAGATCCTCCGCCATCCGATTCACCGCCTGCGCCAGTAACCGCAGCTCCTCCGCACCACCTTCGGGCACCCGGTGCGTCAGGTCGCCGCCGGCGATCTTGTGCGCGGCCGATTCGAGCCGGGAGAGCGGGGCGACCACCTGCTGGTTGAGGAAGAGGCGTGAGAGAACGAGCAGGGCGAGTGCGAGCAGGATGGGAACGACAAAGAACAGGGGTGCCAGCACGTTGAGGGTGGCGAGCCGGTCCTGCTGCTCCGACTGCTGCAACTGGAGCAGCCGCTCGATGGCGCGGAAGGCGTCCTCGTACTCGCCGAGTCCCTCGCCTTCCAGCTCGGCATCGAAGATCCTCTGGCGCTGCAGGAGGCTCATGGTCGAGCGGCTTTCAAGGATGCCGTCGGACTGCTCCTTCACCGTGCGATAGGCCGCCTCCAGCCGGTGCATCGCTTCCCGCTCGCGGAGGTTGAGGGGGGATGCCTCGATGCGGGACAGGTGCTGCTCGATGCGCCGCTGGTACTGCTGGTACTGCTGCTGCGCGTACGGGTCGTTGAGGAACGCGCCGTCGAAGACTTCCTTTACCTGGCGGTAGAGATTCCCGCGCATGTCCTGCACTTCGTTCACGATGCCGTTGATGCGCGCAGCCTCCTTCGA
>JAEUMW010000359.1 GCA_016791345.1 Betaproteobacteria bacterium
GATGGTCGAGGGCAACGTCTACTTTCCGCGCGAAGCACTGAACTGGAACTGCCTGCGCGAGAGTTCGACACGCAGCGACTGCCCGCGCAAGGGCATCGCGCGCTACCTGCACATCGTAGTGGATGGCGCGGTCAACACCGATGCCGGATGGTACTACCCGGAGCCCAAACCGGCCGCACACGGCATCGCGGGACACGTCGCTTTCTGGCGCGGCGTGCGAATGGAAAAGTAAGCCACGCGCGGACGCAGCGCCGCCGGCTGTGATTTCGTCACGCCTGTTTCGCGTTGGCGACGATGTGAACCAGCATCGCAGAGGCCATGCTTGCCATGCGGTCGTCTGTACGATCGGGCAGAGCGATGGGGACGCGTGCGCCCAGCACGATGCCCGCAGCAAGCGCATCCGCGAAGTGGGCGAGTTGTTTCGCGAGCATGTTGCCCGATGCCATGTCGGGCACGACGAGGATGTCGGCCTGCCCCGCCACCGGAGAGAGCAGCCCGCCGCGGCGCGCCACCTTGAGTGACACCGCGTCGTCGAAGGCGAGCGGACCGTCGAGTGCGGCGCCGGTGATCTGTCCACGGTCGGCCATCTTGCATAGGGTCGCTGCGTCCAGCGTCGCGCGCATCCCGGGATCGACCGTGTCGGTCGCTGCGAGGAGCGCGACGCGGGGCAGCGTATTGCCAAGCATGTGCGCGAGGTCGACCGCATTCTGGACGATGTCGCGCTTGTCCTCCAGGGTTGGCTCGACGTTGAGCGCGGCATCGGTGATGAAGAGCGGCTTCGTGTAAGCCGGGACATCCACCACGAACACGTGGCTCAGGCGGCGCTCGGTACGCAGCCACGAGTCCGCCGCCACCGGTGCCATCAACTCTGCCGTCTCCAGGCTGCCCCTCATGATCGCCCGCACTGCGCCCTGGCGCGCGAGCTGCACTGCGAGTGCCGCAGCCTCGCCGCGGCTTGCAGCAGGACGGATGGCCATTCCGGTGAGGTCGAGCTGCGCTGCGTCCGCCGTCTCGCGCACTGCCGCTTCAGGCCCGATGAGCACCGGAACGATCACACCCTCTCGCATCGCCTGCAGCGTGCTGGCGAGCGAATCGGCATCGCACGGATAGATCACCGCCACCGGCACGGGTGGCAGCTTGAGCCCCTTCACCCGCTCGGCGATATGACGGAAACGTGTCTCGCGGTCGCCGATGCGTACCTCGGGCAATGCGACACGCGGGCGTCGCACCTTCTGCCGCGGCGCCAGCACATAGGCGGTGCCGGAGACGACGACCTTGCCATCCTGATTCACGCACTCGGTGGACAGCGTGACCCGGCCTTTCTCGACGTCGCGCGCCGTCGCCGTCACCTTCACGGTGATTGCATCGCCGACCCCCACCGGATGCCGAAAACGCAGGTCCTGCCCGAGGTAGATCGTGCCGGGTCCGGGAAACTGCGTGCCGAGCACGGTGGAAATCAGCGCACCGCTCCACATGCCATGCCCGATCACCTCGCGGAACTGGCTGCTCGCGGCGTACTCGGGATCGACGTGCGCCGGATTGATGTCGCCCGACATCACGGCGAACAGCATGATGTCGCGCTCGGTAAGCGTGCGCGTGAGCGTCGCGCAGTCACCGACCTTGATCTCTTCGAACGTCCGGTTCTCCAGGCACTCCATGGCGCAGATCCTTGCGGGCGGTCTCCCGTACCGCCGATTTTACGCCCCTGGTGTTACGCGAACGCGCGCGGCTGTCCTGTCGCTTCGATCACCGACATCCAGAGATCGCCATCGACGTCGACATGGCGGCTCTCGCGCGTGGCGAGCTTCATCGGCACGTGCACGAACCGCCCGTGCCAGCGACCGATCAGCATCGCGGTATTGCCGGCCATGGCGGCGTGCACGGCGTTCCTCGCCATGTGCCAGCAGTAGACGCTGTCCGACGGACAGGCCGGAATGCTGCGGATGGCATAGCTCGGATCGATGTACTTGATCGTCGGCTCGCGGCCGAGCGAGCGCAGATGTTCGCCGAGGCGATCGCGCAGGAAGACGCCGACGTCCTTGAGCTTCGCGTTGCCGCTCTTGTCGCGCTTCTCTCCGCTCGGTGCGTCGGGCATCTGGTCCTGTGCGGCGCCCTCGGCCACCACGATCACGGCGTGCCCTTTGCGCGCGAGCACGCGATCGATGCAGGCAAACACGCCGCGCTGACCGTCGAGGACGACGGGCACCTCGGGGATCAACACGAGATCGGCCTCGGTCGAGGCCAACGCTGCCTGGCACGCCAGAAAACCGGAATGGCGGCCCATCAGCTTGACGAGACCGATGCCATCGCGCGCCGCCACCGCCTCGACCCGCGCGCCGCTGATCACATCGACGGCGGCGGAATAGGCACTGACATAGCCGAAGCTGCGATCGATGAAGGGCACGTCGTTGTCGATCGTCTTCGGCACGCCGATCACGCCGATGCGCAGGCCGCGCCGCGCGACTTCCTCAGCGATGCGCATCGCTCCACGCATGGTGCCATCGCCGCCGACGACGAAGAGAATGCCGATGCCATTGGCTTCCAGGTTGTCGACCACCTCGCCTGCGTCCTGCGATCCGCGCGAAGTCCCGAGCATGGTGCCACCATCGTGATGGATATCGGCCACGGATTCCGGCGTCAGCGTCGCCGGCAGGTGGCCATGGCGCGCGATCAGCCCCTCGTAACCGTAGCGGAAGCCGAAGATCTGGCGCACGCCATACCCGGCCCAGAGCTCGAGGACGATGCCGCGCACCACGTTGTTGAGTCCGGGTGCCAGCCCGCCGCAGGTGACGATGCCGCAGCGGACCGTGCGCGGGTCGAAGAAGATCTTGTCGCGCGGACCGGCGAGTTCGAACGCCGGGCGCAAGGCGAGATCGACGGACGATCCGGCCTGGCTGGAGAGTCCATCATCGAGCAATACCTTGTCCGCCGCACCGACAAAGTGCATGCTGCGTGCACCGAGATGTTCCGCCACCGGCGATGGCAACACGCATCGACCGAGGATATCGATGGCGAGATCGTCTGCAGTCAGGCGTTTATCGTGTGCGGCTTCGGGTGCATGTCCGTTATCGCTCATGAGCGCTCCGAAAGTCTGCGCGACGATTTCGCAGGGATCCGTTTTTCTGCAATCTCCACGCCAAGTGCGCGGCCACTGCCTTCGGCGCCGGCAGACAGAAGTGGCGTAGACGCCCGTACAGTGCCTCAGCATTGCCTGCGGATTCCCGCCGCGTCTTTGCGTGAGCGCGATCGCGACGGTCGCGAACACCGGCGCCCATGTTCGGCCGAGCCATTTCCTCGCGTGCATTCGCCCATCGCTTGCCGCGCGCGCTGCGGCGTTGTGAAATAGCCGCACTTTCACACCACCCGAACGAGTCATGATCGAGCAGAAGAGGAGTTTCAACCCGGCGATGAAGTCAGCGCCCGGACTTGGCATGGGCGCTGACCGCCATGTCGCCTGAGCACGTGCATTGGGTCGAGGCGCTCGCCCGCATCCTGGTGGGCAGTCTCTTCGTCGTCGGCGGGTTTCACCATCTGCCGATGTCTGCCGAGCTGAGCGGGAGAGTGGCACAGCGCGGGGTACCGCTGCCACGATTGGCGCTCGGCCTGGCGACGGCTTTCCAGATCATGCTCGGCGCGGCGCTGATGGCCGGCCTGTGGGTGCGCTGGGCCGCGCTCGGGTTGATCGGCTTCACCATCGTCGCTTCGCTGCTGCTCCTGAACTTCTGGGCGATGGAGGGTCAGGCCCGGGCCGGTGCATCGAATCAGTTTCTGACCAACATCGCCGTCATTGGCGGACTGCTGTATGCGTCCGTGGCCGACCTGCCTTCCTGAGAGTCGCTGCCTGAAAGACTGTTGTCCATATCTGCCCTGGATTCGGCCGGCCGCGGCAGGCTTCGCGGTTTCCGCAGTTCACGATGTCCAGAGAATGGCGCAATTGCGGTTCGTTCGATAGATTGCCGACGTAACGGAACCAGCGAGGAAGAGATATGCATCAGTGGCTGATGAAGTCTGAACCGGACGTCTACGGCATCGATCACCTCGCCGCTGCCCCGGACACGACGACGGCGTGGTGGGGCGTGCGCAACTATCAGGCGCGCAACTTCATGCGCGATCGCATGCAGGTGGGCGATCAGGCCTTCTTCTACCATTCGAGCTGCCCGGAGCCGGGCATCGCCGGCATCGTCGAGGTTGCCAGCGGATCCTACCCCGACGAGACGCAGTTCGACCCGGCGAGCGACTACTACGATCCGAAGGCGACCCGCGAGAATCCGCGCTGGTTCCTGGTCGACGTGAAGCTCGTGCGCAAGACCCCACTCGTCCCGCTGGCGGAACTGCGTTCCCATCCGGAACTCGCTCACATGCGCGTGCTGCAGCGAGGCAACCGGTTGTCGATCACGCCGGTCGAGCCGGCGGAGTGGCGCTTCATTCTCGATCTGATCGCACGCGATGAGCGCTAGCCAGCGCCGTCGGTGCGACGTGACCGAGATACCGCGCCGGCACGCACGCCCCCGTGGCTAGCTTGTGGCTCTGGTATGTCCTGCTCGGCGCCGGTGCCGGGTTCCTCGCCGGGCTGCTCGGCATCGGTGGCGGACTGGTCCAGGTGCCCCTGCTGGTTTTCCTGTTCGGGCTCCAGCAAGTCCCGCCCGAGCACGTGCTGCACCTCGCGCTCGGCACGGCCATGGCCAGCATTCTCTTTACCGCCGCATCGAGCGTGCGAGCGCACCACTATCACGGGGCGGTGAACTGGACGATAGTGCGCCGCATGGCGCCCGGGATCGCGTTCGGCGTCGCCGTGGCGGCCGTCATCGCCGGACGGCTCCAGACGCGCTATCTGGCGATGTTCTTCACGGTTTTCGTCTACTTCGCGGCGACCCAGCTCATCCTCAACCTGCGCCCGACGGCCACGCGCACGCTGCCCGGTGCGGGCGGCATGTTCGCGGTCGGTGCGGTGATCGGCGGGGTATCGAGCCTGGTGGCCGCCGGTGGAGCGCTCCTCTCGGTGCCGTACATGACTTGGTGCAACGTGCGGCTGCACGAAGCGATCGGCACCGCGGCGGCCATCGGCTTTCCGGTCGCCATCGCCGGCACCATCGGTTATGTCGTGAACGGCTGGGGCGAAGCGGGGCTCCCCGAGTGGAGCCTCGGTTACGTCTATCTGCCGGTGCTCGCGCTGCTCGTCATCGCAAGCATGGCAACCGCCCCTCTCGGCGCGAAGCTCGCGCACGCCACTTCGACGCGGAAGCTGAGAACGCTGTTCGCGGTCCTGCTCTACGTGCTCGCCACCCGCATGCTGCTGACGCTGGTTTAGCTTGGACCTCTCGTCTTGAGACGGGCTTTCAAATCGGCGAAGGGTTGGTGTAACGCCGGAGCGACTCCCCCGAGCGTTGGCGACTCCGGCTTCCGGCCTTGCTCGACGAGGCAGCGTTGGTGCTCATTCTCGTGGCAATAGGTGCACAGGAGTTCCCAGTTGCTGCCGTCGGGCGGGTTGTTGTCGTGGTTGTGGTCACGGTGATGGACCTCCAGCAGTTGCAGGTTGACGTGACCAAACTCGCGGCCGCAACGGCCGCATACCCACGGGTAAATCCTCAGTGCACGCTCGCGGTAACTCTGGGCGCGCTCTTCGCCCGCGCGCCGCGCTTCGGCGACGACCCGGTCGAGTCGGGCGTAGTCGGGTCCGGCCTTGAGCCTGGACATCGGGTTCCTCCACCTTGCTGCACTTGACGGCGACGACCGAAGCGGAAGCGCAGGGAGGAGCGGTCAAGTGTCGGACTCCAGCAGCTTGTTATGTAGGGGCTTCTATCTGTGGTGCATGCGGATGCATAGACCTGATCTTCTCCAAAGTCAATTCAAGATGCACTGGAGTTCGCAGAAAGCCGCC
>JAEUMW010000360.1 GCA_016791345.1 Betaproteobacteria bacterium
GTGGTTCGACGGCGCGATCAGGAACGACGACTCCGCCGATGACATCCGGCACGCGCCGCTGCCCGGCGTGCACGTCCTGTCCGGCCCCTTCCACGTCGAAGGGGCAGAGCCCGGCGATCTCCTGATCGTCGACATCCTCGATATCGATGCCTGCGACCAGGAGGACTCGGGTCCGTTCTCCGGCATGGGCTGGGGCTACACCGGCGTGTTCGCGACCAAGAATGGCGGCGGCTTTCTCACCGAGCGCTTTCCGGACGCGTACAAGGTGATCTGGGACTTCCGCGGCGACGTTGCCACCTCGCGCCACATTCCCGAAGTGTCCTACGTCGGCATTCACCATCCGGGCCTCATGGGCACCGCGCCCTCGGCGGAATTGCTCGCCAAATGGACGAAGCGTGAAACCGACCTGATCGCCACCGATCCGCACCGGGTTCCGCCGCTCGCGCTGCCGCCGCTGCCGGACAGCGCGATTCTCGGTTCGCTCAAGGGGGCCGATTTCGAGCGCGTCGCACGCGAGGCGGCGCGCACCGCACCGCCGCGGGAGAACGGTGGCAACCAGGACATCAAGAACCTGACCGCAGGCACCCGCGTGTTCTACCCGGTGTTCGTGCCCGGCGCGAAGCTCTCGTTCGGCGACCTGCACTTCTCGCAGGGCGATGGCGAGATCACCTTCTGCGGCGCGATCGAGATGGGCGGGTTCATGGACCTGCACGTCGACCTCATCAAGGGCGGCATGGCGAAGTACGGCGTCGGCGCGAATGCCATCTTCATGCCCGGCATACGCGATCCGCAATATTCGGAGTGGCTTGCGTTCTCCGGCGTCTCGGTCGACAGGAACGGCAAGCAGCACTACCTCGACTCGGGGCTCGCCTACGCCAACGCCTGCAACCACGCCATCGATTACCTGATGAAGTTCGGCTACACCGACATCCAGGCGTACATGATCTTGGGCTCGGCGCCGGTGGAGGGGCGGCTGTCGGGCGTGGTGGACATTCCGAACGCCTGCTCGACGATCTACATCCCGCGCGCGATCTTCGATTTCGACGTGCGCCCGTCGACGAGCGGCAAGCCGCATCAGGTGAAGCAGGGCGTGCAGGTGCCGCGCTCGCCGAACTGACCGTCGCGAGTCGGTCAGTTCGCGACGGCGTTCGCGTGTGCTGAAATACGCCTGTGCGGCGTCCCGGCTCCCGAGGGGGTCGGGATGCGAGCAGGGCGGGACGGTAGCTCGGTAGGAGAACGCGCCATGTTACTGGGACTGGCCTTGTTCTACGTCGGTGCCGTGCTGTGCCTGAACGGCCTCTGGCTGCTGGGGCAGATCGGGGACGACGAGATCGCGGTGATCGACATCTTCGTCGGTGCGATCACGCTGCTCATCGCGCTCTATCTCGCCTTCGCACCGGGCGCCGATCTCGCGTCGATCCGCGGTGCGGCGCTGACGCTCCTCTTCACGTTCACGTATTTCTGGGTGGCGATCAACCGCTACAACGGCGCCGATGGTCGCGGACTCGGCTGGTTCTGCCTGTTCGTGGCCGTCACCGCAGTCCCGGTGACGATTCAGATGCTGCAGACGGCTCAATCGACCTGGGACTGGTGGTTCGCCCTGTCGTGGGGCGCGTGGGGCATTCTCTGGTTCATGTTCTGGCTGCTGCTGGTGCTGAAGAAGCCCATCGCCAAGCTCACCGGCGCGGTGACGGTACTGCAGGGCATTCTCACCGGGTGGCTGCCGGGCTATCTGCTGCTGTACGGGCTGATCAAGTAACAGAGCGAGGGAGGTCGCGACAGGGACCCGCCCGAGGCCCCGTCACGACGCCGCTTCAGACAGGTTCGAAGGCGTCGTTGCGACGGTCGTACAGCAGCAGTTCGCCGCGCTCGAGATCGAGATACATCGCGTCGGCCGCAAGACTGCCGTCCGCCACGCCGGAGGCTACCCAGGGATAGCGCAGCACGTTATCGAGCGAGGCCTTGAGCGATTCCAGTTCGCACTGCCGCTGCCGCTGCTCGGGCGAGAGCGAGGTATCGGCAAGCACGCGCTCGCGCGCCGGGCGTGCGGTTTCAAGCCAGCTTGCGACGAAATCGGTCGACTGCTGCGGCGGGTCGAGGAGGGCGGAGATGCCGCCGCAGCCCGCGTGCCCCAGGACCACGAACTGCCCCACCTTAAGGAAGCGCACCGCGTATTCGATCGCCGCCGAAGTCGAGTGCTGGCGGTCGTCGGGATGGTAAGGCGCGACCAGGTTCGCGATGTTGCGGATGAGGAAGATCTCGCCCGGCACCGCGTCGAAGATCCGCGTCGTGTCGATGCGGCTGTCGGAACAGGTGACGATGGCATAGCGGGGGCGCTGGCCGCGCTCTGCGAGCCGCTCGAACCGTGCACGTTGCTCCTGAAAGTACTGCGTGCTGAAGCGCTTGAAGCCTTCGATCAGTCGTTCCATGAGGTGCGATGCTCCGATGCGCTGCGAGGGCTTGCCACCCTGCTGCGGGTTCAACCGATTTCTGCTGCAAAGCAGTATAGCATCGGCCTCCCGCGTCGCGGACAGCACTTGCAGCCTGCGCGTTCCTGGCAATCGATGCGACACAACGTCGATGGAATACGCAGGCGAAGTAACGTACCATCGCCTGGGCAGAAAAACTTGGAAGCACCTGGAGGAGGGCCAACATGAAACAAGGCGGATGCATCGCGAGCGGCTTCGCAAAGTCAACCCTTCTCGGTCGGGTCGCACGTCGGGACAGCTTGGCTGCCGTGAGTTTCAGCACGATGCGTCGGGTGTTCGGCCTGGTCGTCGCGGGTGCCCTGGTCGGCTGCACGACAACATCCGACCTGCTCTCGAAAGGGGGGCCGAGTGCGACGGCCAACCTCGTGCCGACCAAGGGCAATCAGGCGCGAGGCACGGTGACCTTCACCCAGAAAGGCGACAAGGTGCTGGTGAAGGCGAACCTGATGGGGCTCAATGCCAATACCGAGCACGGCTTCCACATCCACGAGAAGGGCGACTGCAGCGCGGCGGACGCCATGAGCGCGGGCGGGCACTTCAATCCGGCCAGCGCGCAGCATGGCAACCCCGCCGCCGGCGC
>JAEUMW010000361.1 GCA_016791345.1 Betaproteobacteria bacterium
CGCGGCAGCTTGCGGCCCTCATCAGTTGCTTCAGGAGAACACCATGCTAGATACCGCCATCCAGGGACAACTCTCCGCATATCTGGAGAGACTGCAGGCGCCGATCGAACTCGTCGCCTCGCTCGACGACAGCTCGACGGCCACGCAGATGCGGGAAATGCTCTCGGAAATCGCAGCGCTGTCGCCCAAGGTCAGCGCCCGTTTCGATGGCGAAGATGCGCGACGGCCCTCGTTCTCGGTCGGGCTTCCGGGCTCCCCTGGTCGCATCCGCTTTGCCGGTCTGCCGCTGGGGCACGAGTTCACCTCGCTCGTGCTCGCGCTGCTGCAAACGGGAGGACATCCACCGCGCGTGGAAGCGTCGCTCATCGAGCAGATCAGGAATCTGCAGGGAGGGTATCGGTTCGAGACCTTCATTTCCCTGTCCTGCCACAACTGCCCGGACGTGGTGCAGGCGCTCAACCTGATGGCGGTGCTGAACGACGGCGTCGAGAGCGTCATGATCGACGGCGCTGCGTTTCAGAACGAAGTGAGCCAGCGCCAGATCATGGCGGTACCGGCGGTGTTCCTGAACGGGGAGGCCTTCGGGCAGGGCCGCATGTCACTCGAGGAAATCGTCGCCCGCCTCGACACCGGTGCCGCTGCACGCGACGCAGAGGAACTGGCGAACCGCGATCCGTACGATGTTCTGATCGTCGGCGGCGGCCCGGCCGGCGCGGCGGCGGCCATCTATGCCGCGCGCAAGGGTATCCGCACGGGTGTGGTGACGGAGCGCTTCGGCGGCCAGGTGCTGGATACGCTCGGCATCGAGAATTTCATCTCCGTGCCCCGCACCGAAGGCCCGAAGCTGGTGGCGGCGCTCGAAGAGCATGTGCGGGAGTACGAGGTGGAGATCGTCAACCGGCAGCGTGCCGCCGCCTTGCTGCCGCCGAGCGAGGGCTACATCGGTGTTCGCCTGGCGTCAGGACCCGTGCTCAAGAGCCGGTCGATCATTCTCGCAACCGGCGCCCGGTGGCGCGAGATGGAAGTGCCGGGAGAGAGGGAATACAAAGGCAAGGGCGTGTGCTTCTGCCCGCACTGCGACGGCCCGCTGTTCAAGGGCAAGCGCGTGGCGGTGATCGGCGGGGGCAACTCCGGCGTCGAAGCGGCGATCGACTTGGCGGGTATCGTTGCGCACGTGACCTTGCTCGAGTTCGACAGCAAGCTGCGCGCGGACGCCGTGCTGCAGGCCAAGCTCACGAGTCTGCTCAACGTCGACGTGATCGTGAACGCGCTCACCTCCGAGGTGCTGGGTGACGGCAACAAGGTCGTCGGGCTCGACTATCAGGACCGTGTCGGCGGCGAGAAGCATCACCTTGACCTCGACGGCATCTTCGTGCAGATCGGCCTGCTGCCGAACACGGACTGGCTCAATGACGCCATCAAGCTCTCGCCGCGAGGCGAGATCGAGGTCGACAGCCACGGCCGCACCTCGATGGCAGGCGTCTTCGCTGCAGGCGATGCGACGACGACTCCCTTCAAGCAGATCGTCATCGCCATGGGCGAAGGATCGAAGGCAAGCCTGAGCGCCTTCGACTATCTCATCCGCAGTACTGCTCCGGCGCCCGTCGCCGTCGCCGCCTAGCATTCCGTCCAGTCGACCGCGGACGCGGGTTCATTCGTCCAAGGCTGTCCCGTTCGCCCGGAGCCTCAGGAGGGCTCCGGGCGCTGTTTCTTCCCGCCCCGCACGCACTGCATCGGCGTTTCGGCTCTTCCGCGGCTGTCGAAACCGTGAACCCTCGATCGTCGTGAAGAAAGGCGGCGCTTCGCCGCCGACCGGGCCCGGCTCCAATCACCGGCAGTAGGCCTACCTCGGAACAGGAGACTCACATGACTTACGTTGATGGATTCGTTGCCGCCGTGCCCACGGCCAACCGCGAAATTTACCGCCTGCACGCTGAGGCCGCCTCTGTCGTTTTCAAGGAGCATGGCGCGCTCACGCTCGTGGAATGCTGGGGTGACGACGTTCCCGAAGGCAAGCTCACGTCTTTTCCGATGGCGGTGAAATGTCAGGCCGACGAGACGGTCGTGTTCGCGTGGATTACCTGGCCATCGCGCGAGGTGCGAGATGCGGGGATGGAGAAGGTGATGGTCGATCCGCGTCTTCAGCCCGACAGCAAGCCGATGCCCTTCGACGGCAAGCGGATGATCTACGGGGGCTTCCAAGTGATCGTCGACGCCTGAGGCGCTGGCGCCTCAGGCACGTTTTCCGGCGGCGGACGCGCCCGTCAGGGCAGGGTGCGCAGCAGGAGCGAGGGCGACAAAGCGCCGACGCGGCGCTTCTCGACGCGACACTCGTGCGTCGGAACGACGGTGCCGTCCTCGTTGGCGGTTTCGAGGCGCACGGTGAAGCCCCAGAGGTACGCGAGATGCCTCAGGACGTCCTTGTAGGGCGGCGTGAGCGGGCGGCGATTGTTGCGATAGTGGCGGAGCGTAAGCGAGCGGTCGCCACGCACGTCGACGTTCACGATCTGGATGTTGGGCTCGCGCTCGCTCAACGCGTATTGCTGGGCCAGTGCCGTGCGCAAGTCGCGGTAACCCGCATCGTCGTGGATCGCACCCACCTCGAGATGAGGGTTGTGATCGTCGTCGATCAGGCAGAAGAACCGGAAATCGCGCATGAGCTTCGGCGACAGGAACTGCTGAATGAAGCTCTCGTCCTTGAAATTGCGCATCGCGAAGTCGAGCGTCGGTACCCAGCCCGACCCCGCGATGTCAGGAAACCAGCGACGGTCTTCAGCGGTCGGCGACTGGCAGATGCGCTGGATGTCGCGGTACATCGCGAAACCAAGCGCATAGGGGTTGATGCCGCCAAAGTACGGACTGTCGAACTCCGGCTGCGTGAGCACGTTGGTGTGCGAATGCAGAATCTCCAGCATGAAGCTGTCGGTGAGAAGTCCCTCGTCGAAGAGCGTCTGCAGGATCGTGTAGTGCCAGAAGGTGGCCCAGCCTTCGTTCATGACCTGCGTTTGCCGCTGCGGGTAGAAGTACTGGGCGAGCTTGCGAACGATGCGTGCGATCTCGCGCTGCCAAGGCTCGAGAAGCGGCGCATGCTTCTCCAGGAAATAGAGGAGATTCTCCTGCGGTTCCGATGGGAACATCTGTTCCGCCGGTTCCGCGCTTTCGGTCTGTCGCCGCGGCAGGGTGCGCCAGAGTTCGTTGACCTGCTGCTGCAGGTGTTCCTCGCGCTCCTTGAGCCGCAGCCGCTCCTGTGCGAGCGATCGCTTGGCCGGGCGCTTGTAGCGATCGACGCCGAAATTCGCCAGGGCATGGCACGCGTCCAGTGTCCGCTCGACCTCTTCTTCGCCGTAGCGCTGCTCGCATTCGGCGAGGTACTGGCGGGCGAAGAGGAGATAGTCGATGATCGCGTCCGGCTGCGTCCAGGTGCGGAAGAGATAATTCCCCTTGAAGAACGAGTTGTGCCCGTACGATGCGTGCGCGATCACCAGCGCCTGCATCGGCATCGTGTTCTCTTCCAGCAGGTAGGCGATGCAGGGACTCGAATTGATCACGATCTCGTAGGCGAGACCCATGCGACCGCGCTTGTAGGTCTGTTCCGTGGCGAGAAAGTGCTTGCCGAACGACCAGTGATAGTAGCCGATCGGCATGCCGTTGGACGCGTAGGCGTCCATCATCTGCTCGGCGCTGATGATCTCGATCTGGTTCGGGAAGGTGTCGAGCCCGAAGGTCTCGGCGACGCGACGGATCTCGCGATCGTAGCGTTCGATGAGCCCGAAGGACCATTCGGAACCGCCAGGCAGCGGGGCGGCGGCGCGCCGCCGCAATGCGGGTGCGGGCGGCCCCATTTCCTCCCACTCCCATTCTTCGGGAATGGTGAGCGGCATCTGGCTGCGCGGTGTCGACGCGGGTCTGGGAGTGTGCTCTCTTTCGCTCATGGGATCACGCAGCCGTGCGCTCCTTGTCCTTCTTTGCGAAAAGTTCGCGCAGGACGGGATAGATGTCGCCGCGGTCGCGGATCCGACCGAGAGCGAGATTCGGCCGTGCGGCCCGGGCCTGTTCGTAGTGGACCCACAGATTCTGCGGTTCGCCGGTGGTGATCTCGACGTAGGCCATGTACTGCACCATCGGCAGCAGTTCGGCGAGCAGCAGGTCTCGGCAGTGCGGCGAGTCGCTCTCGATGTTGTCGCCGTCGGATGCCTGGGCCACATAGATGTTCCAGCGGTCGCGAGGGAAGTTCTCCTTGATCACATCGATGGTCATCTCAAGCGCGCTCGATACGCGCGTGCCCCCGCTTTCCGTCGAATGGAAGAACTCCTCCTCGTCGACCACCTTTGCGGCTGTGTGGTGGCGGATGAAAACGATCTCGATGCGGTCGTAGTGCCGCTTCAGGAAGAGGTGCAGCAGGATGAAGAACCGCTTCGCGAGATCCTTGCGCGACTCGTCCATCGAGCCGGACACGTCCATCACGCAGAACATCACCGCCTGCGCGATCGGCAGGGGCTGCGTGATCCGATTGCGGTAGCGCAGATCGAAGGTATCGATGAAGGGAACCCGGCTCACCTTCGCGCGGAGCGCCTCGCGCTCGCGAAGCAATTCGGCGACGCGTGGATCGTCGGCGTCGGCATCCTCGCCACCGAGCGCCTCCAGGGCCTCATCGACTTCACGCAGGCGGGCGAGCGCCGGTCCCGCGAAGGCGATCCGGCGGGCGAGCGATTCGCGCATGGTCCGCACCACCGCCAGACTGGAGGGTGTGCCGTCGGTGCGATAGCCCGCACGCACACGCCGTTGGTGCGGAATCGCGGTGAGCTGGGTCTTGACGAGGTCAGGCAGCGCCATGTCCTCGAAGAAAAAGTCCAGAAACTCCTCGCGGGAGAGCCGGAAGCGGAAGCTGTCCTCGCCTTCGGCATCGTCCGATGCACCGCTGCCCCCGGCGCCGCCGCCGCGCCCCTGGGGACGCTGGATTGCATCGCCGGTGACGTACTCCCGGTTGCCGGGCAGGATGATCTGCCGTCGACCGCCGACGCCGTGCGAGAAAACGGGCTCGTTCAGATCCCGCGCCGGAATCGAGATGCTGGCGTCGCGGTCCGCCTCGGCGATCTTGCGGCCGGCGATCGCATGCGCCACGGCTTCTCGCACCTGCGCGCGATACCGCCGCAGAAAACGCTGTTGATTGATCGCGCTCTTATGGCGGGGATTTTCCCTTCTGTCGATGATGTCGGCCACGGGCTAGCTGGACTTCCTGACACGGAGGTACCACTCTACCAGCAACCGCACCTGCTTGGGCGTATAGCCCTTTTCCACCATGCGGTCGACGAAGTTCTGGTGCTTCTTGCGCTCCTCGTCGGACGCCTTGGCGTTGAACGAGATCACCGGCAGCAGATCCTCGGTGGTCGAGAACATCTTCTTCTCGATCACGGAGCGCAGCTTCTCGTAGCTCGTCCACGACGGGTTCTTGCCGGCGTTCGCAGCGCGCGCGCGCAAGACGAAGTTGACGATCTCGTGGCGGAAATCCTTCGGGTTGCCGATGCCGGCCGGCTTCTCGATCTTCTCCAGTTCGTCGTTCAGGGCGGCACGGTCGAGGATCTCGCCGGTGTTCGGATCGCGATACTCCTGATCCTGGATCCATAGGTCCGCGTACGTGACGTAACGATCGAAGATGTTCTGCCCGTACTCCGAATACGACTCCAGGTAGGCGGTCTGGATTTCCTTGCCGATGAACTCGACGTAGGGCGCGGCGAGATGCTCCTTGACGAAGGCGCGGTAACGCTTCTCCACTTCCGCCGGGAACTGCTCGCGCTCGATCTGCTGTTCGAGCACGTACAGCAGATGCACCGGATTGGCCGCGATCTCGCTGTGATCGAAGTTGAAGACCTTCGAGAGCACCTTGTAGGCGAAGCGCGTGGAGAGTCCCGTCATCCCTTCGTCGACGCCGGCAAAGTCGCGATACTCCTGCAACGACTTCGCCTTCGGGTCGACGTCCTTGAGGTTCTCGCCGTCGTACACGCGCATCTTGCTGAAGAGGCTCGAATTCTCGGGTTCCTTCAGGCGCGTGAGGACGGCGAACTGGGCCATCATGCGCAAGGTGCCGGGCGCGCACGGTGCCTCGGACAGCGACGAGTGCTTGATCAGCTTTTCGTAGATGTGGATCTCATCCGTGACCCGCAGGCAATACGGCACCTTGACGATGTAGATGCGATCGAGGAACGCCTCGTTGTTCTTGTTGTTGCGGAAGCTCTGCCACTCGGATTCATTCGAGTGGGCGAGCACGATGCCATCGAAGGGAATGGCGCCGAAGCCTTCGGTGCCCTTGTAGTTGCCTTCCTGCGTGGCGGTGAGCAACGGGTGCAGCACCTTGATCGGCGCCTTGAACATCTCGACGAACTCGAGCAGGCCCTGGTTGGCGCGGCACAGACCGCCCGAATAGCTGTAAGCATCCGGGTCGTCCTGCGCGTACTGCTCCAGCTTGCGGATGTCGAGCTTGCCAACCAGCGACGAAATGTCCTGGTTGTTCTCGTCCCCGGGCTCGGTCTTGCACACCCCGATCTGCGCGAGTGCGGATGGGCGCAGCTTCACCACGCGGAACTTGGACAGATCTCCACCGTACTCGGCGAGGCGCTTGACCGCCCATGGCGACGGAATCGGATTGAGGTGGCGGCTCGGTATGCCGTACTCCGCCTCCAGCGCCGGACCGTCCTGGTCGGGGGAAAAAAGCCCCAGCGGTGTTTCGTTGACCGGCGAGCCCTTCAGTGCATAGAAGCACATCTGCTCCATGAGACTCTTCAGCTTCTCGGCGAGCGAACTCTTGCCGCCGCCGGGTGGCCCGAGCAGATAGAGGATCTGCTTGCGCTCCTCCAGTGCCTGGGCCGCATGCTTGAAGTAGGCGACGATCTGCTCGATCGTGTCTTCCATGCCGAAGAAGTCACGGAAGGCGGGGTACACGCGCACGATCTTGTTGGAGAAGATGCGCGACAGGCGCGGATCGGCGCGCGTGTCGATCATCTCCGGCTCGCCGATCGCCATGAGCATGCGCTCGGCAGCGGTGGCGTATGCGGCGGGATTGGTGCGGCAGAGCTCGAGATACTCGGGAAGCGAGTACTCCTCTTCCAGTCCGCCCTCGTAGCGCTCGCGGAACCGATCCAGAACGCTGGCGCTGGACTCGTGAGCGCTGCGGCTCACGGTCGCTCTTGATGCCGCCTCTCCGAAAGCCGAGAGGACCTGGGATGGATTTCCTTCCATGCGAACCTCCGCTAGCGTCGGCCGCTCACCGCAAGTCTACCTCGGGGCAATGACCAACGTCCGGGTACTGAGCGAGAACATTGTGGCACACCTTGACGCCAAGGGCGCTTATAGCGATTTTCGCGCCAACTTCGTGGGTTCGGACAGCAGCCTCGCGCGAAAAGTTGCCCGCAAAATCGGTGTGCGGGAGGGCCGGTGAGCATCGCGCGAGGACCCGGTCGGGCGCTCGCTTCGATTGCGCCGCGAGGGTCGTCCCGTCATACTCCGTCTCCCTTGACGCAGTCGTTGCTGCGCACGTTTTCCCCCTGCCAGAGTCGAATTCGAAATGCCCCTGTTGCGATTACCCGATGGCTCCGAGCGGCGCGTCGAAGAGCCCGTGTCGGTTGCCGAGTTCGCCGCGACCATTGGCCCCGGCTTGGCTCGCGCCGCGGTCGCCGGCAAGGTCGACGGCAAGCTCGTGGACACGTCCTTCGTCATCGAACGGGACAGCGACGTGTCGATCGTCACGGAGAAGGACGCGGAGGCACTGGAGATCATCCGGCACTCGTCTGCGCATCTTCTCGCGCATGCCGTGAAGCAGCTTTTCCCGGAAGCGCAGGTCACGATCGGGCCCGTCATCGAGAACGGCTTCTACTACGATTTTTCCTTCGCCCGTCCCTTCACGCCCGACGATCTCGCGCGCATCGAAAAGCGCATGTCCGAACTCGCGAAGCGCGATCTGCCGGTGCGGCGCGAGGTGTGGGAGCGTTCCGATGCCATCAACTTTTTCAAGGGGATGGGCGAGCACTACAAGGCGCAGATCATCGAGGCGATTCCCGCGGACGAACCCGTGTCGCTGTACCGGCAGGAGGACTTCATCGATCTCTGTCGGGGTCCTCACGTGCCGTCGACGGGTCGGCTCAAGGTGTTCAAGCTGATGTCGGTCGCTGGCGCGTACTGGCGGGGCGACTCGAAGAACGAAATGCTGCAGCGGATCTATGGCACCGCCTGGCTCCGGAAGGAGGATCAGGAGGCGTATCTGCATGCGCTGGAGGAAGCCGAGAAGCGCGACCATCGCAAGCTCGGCAAGCAACTGGACCTTTTCCACCATCAGGAAGAGGCGCCGGGCATGGTGTTCTGGCATCCCAAAGGCTGGGCGCTCTGGCAGCAGATCGAGCAGTACATGCGCGCGGTATTCCGAGACAACGGTTACCAGGAGATCCGCACGCCGCAGGTGATCGACCGCTCGCTCTGGGAGAAATCGGGGCACTGGGAAAATTTCCGCGACAACATGTTCACGACCGAATCGGAGTCGCGCGATTTCGCGGTGAAGCCGATGAACTGTCCGGGCCACGTGCAGGTATTCAACCAGGGCATCAAGAGCTACCGCGATCTGCCGCTGCGGCTCGCGGAGTTCGGCTCCTGCCATCGCAACGAACCCTCCGGTGCCCTGCACGGCCTCATGCGGGTGCGCGCGTTCACGCAGGACGATGCCCACATCTTCTGTTCGGAGGAGCAGGTCGAGGGTGAGGTCGTTCGCTTCATCGACCTGCTCGAGCGGGTGTATGCCAATTTCGGTTTCGATCAGATCCTGATCAAGCTCTCGACGCGCCCGCCCAAGCGCGTCGGCTCGGAAGAGCAGTGGGACGAAGCCGAATCCGCACTCGCCGCGGCGCTCGAGAAGAGCGGTCGCCACTTCGAGTTGCAGGCGGGCGAAGGGGCCTTCTACGGACCCAAGATCGAGTTCTCGCTGAAGGACAGCCTCGGGCGCGTCTGGCAGTGCGGGACTATCCAGCTCGACTTCTCGATGCCGGGTCGACTCGGCGCGGAATACGTTGCCGAGGACAACAGCCGGCGGGTGCCGGTGATGCTCCACAGGGCCATCCTGGGATCGATGGAACGCTTCATCGGGATGCTCATCGAACACCACGGTGGTGCATTTCCGCTGTGGCTTGCACCAATTCAGGTCGTCGTGATGAATGTGTCCGAAGGCCAGGGTGAATATGTCGCCAACGTGGTCTCGCGCCTCAAGTCATCTGGCCTGCGTGCGGTCGCCGACTTGAGGAATGAGAAAATTACCTATAAAATTCGAGAACATAGTCTGCAAAAGCTGCCCTACCAGTTGATCGTCGGCGAACGCGAGGTCGCCAATCGGACGGTTTCGGTGCGGGCACGCTCGGGCGAAGACCTGGGGGCGATGGCGGTGGACGCGTTGGTCGAGCGGCTCACTAGAGAGGTGGTCGCACGTCGCAGCGGTGTGCAGGCGGCATGAAAAGAGGGGCTGTCCGGCGCCGCTATGGCGGCGGGGCGGCTTGACGAGAACGAGACTGGAGGAATTCGCATAAGTCAGGACAAGGAGATGCGGATCAACGGCGAGATCAATTCGCCCGAGATCCGGCTGGTCGGCCTGGAAGGAGAGCAACTCGGCATCGTGAGTCTTGCTTACGCCAATTCCCTGGCCGAAGAGAAAGAGGTCGATCTGGTGGAAATCGCGCCCACAGCGCAGCCCCCGGTGTGCCGGCTGATGGATTACGGCAAGTACAAGTACCGGGAGAGCAAAAAGCGCCATGAGGCAAAACTCAAGCAGAAGCAGGTTCAGGTCAAGGAAGTCAAGTTCCGGCCGGGAACCGACGAGGGCGATTATCAGATCAAGCTGCGAAACCTGATCCGGTTCCTGGAGGAAGGCGACAAGACCAAGATCACGCTGCGCTTCCGTGGGCGCGAGATGGCACACCAGGAGTTCGGCGTGCGCCTTCTCGAACGGATCAAGGGCGAACTCGAGCCGTACGGCACGATCGAGCAGTTCCCCAAGATGGAAGGGCGGCAGATGGTGATGGTGTTGTCGCCCAAGCGGAAGTAGCGCGGCGCGAGCGGGTTTACCCTCTGGCGCGAGCCGGAGATACAAGTGATGCACGGGTTGCAAGCGCTTCGCCAGAAGCCACCCGGCGTCAGGCTAAAACGAAGGAGTTGTCATGCCCAAGATGAAGACCAAGCGGGCCGCGGCAAAGCGGTTCCGCGTGCAAGGCAGTGGTGGAATCAAGCGAACCAAGGCGTTCCTCCGCCACATCCTCACCAAGAAGACGACCAAGCGCAAGCGCAACATGCGCGGCACCACGCAGGTAGCTGCCGCTGACGTGCGCGCAGTGCGCGCCATGATGCCCTACACCTGAGAGGACCTGTCCGATGCCAAGAGTCAAGCGAGGTGTAACGGCGCACGCGCGTCACAAGAAGGTGCTCGACGCAGCCAAGGGATTCCGCGGTCGCCGCAAGAACGTCTTCCGCATCGCCAAGGAGGCGGTGATGAAGGCGGGGCAGTACGCGTATCGGGATCGTCGCGTCAAGAAGCGCGAATTCCGCGCGCTGTGGATAGCGCGCATCAACGCGGCCGCGCGCGAGTGCGGGTTGTCGTACTCGGCCTTCATGAACGGCCTGAAGAAGGCTTCCGTCGAGGTCGACCGGAAGGTTCTCGCCGACATTGCCGTGCACGACAAGGACGCGTTTGCCCGCTTTGCCGCGCAGGCGAAGGCGAGCCTCGGCCTCTGAGGTACGCCGGCGCGAAAAGAGGGAGGCGCAAGCCTCCTTTTTTTTCAGCAACGGGGATGACTGAATCGACACCGCTGCCATGCAGGACACCGACGCCATCGTAGCCGACGCGCTCGCGCTCTTTGCTGCCATCGACGATCCCGACGAACTCGAGCGCGTCAAGGCGCGATTCCTCGGGAAGACCGGTGCACTGACCGATCTCCTGAAAGGGCTTGGCAAACTGCCGCCCGCCGAGCGACCCGCCGCCGGCAGCCGCATCAACGAAGCGAAGACGCGTATCGAAGCGGCGCTCACCGAGCGCCGCGAGGCGATTCGCGTGGCGCGGATGGAGGCGCGACTGCAGGAGGAGGCGCTCGACGTGACGTTGCCGGGTCGCGGTCCGGGGCGTGGCGGACTGCATCCGATCACCCGCACCCTCGATCGCATCGCAACCCTGTTCCATTCCCTGGGGTTCGAGATCGCGTCCGGCCCCGAGATCGAGACCGACTTCTACAACTTCACCGCGCTCAACACCCCCGAGGATCACCCGGCGCGGTCGATGCACGACACGTTCTATCTGGAAGGCGGCGAGTTTCTCCTGCGCACGCATACGTCTCCGATCCAGATCCGGTACATGAAAACGCACCGGCCGCCGATCAAGATCATCGCACCGGGTCGGGTCTACCGGGTCGACTACGACGCCACCCACTCGCCGATGTTTCACCAGATCGAGGGGCTGTGGATCGACCGCGACGTGACCTTCGCCAACCTGCGCTTCGTGCTGACGGACTTCCTGCGGCGCCTGTTCGAGCGCGAGGACCTGGTCGTGCGCTTCCGCGCCAGCTACTTTCCCTTCACCGAGCCTTCGGCCGAAGTCGACATGCGGTGGGGCGAGGGGCGCTGGCTGGAGATCGGCGGCTGCGGCATGGTCCATCCCAATGTGCTGCGACAGGTGGACATCGATCCGGAAGCGTACCAGGGCTTTGCCTTCGGCATGGGGCTCGACCGCATCGCCATGCTGCGCTACGGCGTCGACGATCTGCGACTCTTCTTCGAAGACGATCTGCGCTTCCTGCGGCAGTTCAATTGACGCTCGGCGACTGAAAGCATGAAGTTCTCGGAACAGTGGCTGCGGACTCTGGTTGACCCTGCGCTCGACACGGAAGCGCTGGCGCACGTCCTGACGATGGCCGGGCTGGAGGTGGAGGAAGTCGCGGCCGCTGCGCCGGCATTCTCCAACGTCGTCGTCGCAGCAGTGCTCGATGTCGCCGTGCACCCCGACGCAGATCGACTGCACGTGTGCACGGTGGACGTCGGCGAGGGCGCGCCACGTACCATCGTCTGCGGTGCGCCGGACGTTGCGCCCGGAATGAAGGTGCCCTGCGCACTGCCGGGAGCGCGGCTTCCCGGTGGCAAGATCCGGGAAGCACTCGTGCGCGGCGTGGCTTCCGCCGGCATGCTCTGCTCGGCGCGGGAACTCGGCGTGAGCGAGGACGCATCCGGTCTGCTTCGTCTGCCCGAGGACGCACCCGTCGGCGACGACTTCAGACGCTATTACGGGCTCGACGACCGGCTCTTCACGCTCAAGCTCACGTCGAACCGGGGCGATTGCCTGAGCGTGCTCGGTGTCGCACGCGACGTTGCGGCGCTGACCGGTGCCCCGCTGCAGGCTGTGCCGATCGCTCCCGTTTCGCCTGGCGGCAGCGACCGCATCGCGGTCCACATCGAGGCAGCACAAGCCTGCCGCCGCTACTGCGGGCGCGTCGTGCGCGGCGTGAACATCGCGGCACCCACCCCGCTCTGGATGCGACGGCGGCTCGAAGGCAGCGGTGTGCGTCCGATCAGCGCCGTGGTCGACATCACGAACTACGTGATGCTCGAACTGGGGCAGCCGATGCATGCGTTCGATCTTGCCAAGCTCGACGGCGACATCTGCGTGCGCTTCGCGCGCGCGGGCGAACGTCTGCTCTGTCTCAACGAGCAGGAAGTGCTGCTCACGCCGGATTACCTCGTGATTGCGGACGCGACGGGACCGGTGGCGCTGGCCGGGATCATGGGCGGTGCCGAAACCGCGGTCGACGCGGCCACTGTCGACCTCTTCCTGGAAAGCGCCTTCTTCGATCCGCCGGCGATCGCGGGACGCAGCCGCAAGCTGGGTTTCGCCACCGATTCGTCCCACCGCTTCGAACGCGGGGTGGATTTCGAACTGCCGGAGCGTGCGCTCGAGCGCGCCACCCGATTGATTCTCGACTGCTGCGGAGGGGAGCCAGCGCCGATCACCGAGGTGCGCACGCAGTTGCCCGAGCGGCCCGCGGTAGCGCTGCGGGCGGCGCGAGTGCCGAAGCTGCTCGGCATCGATCCCGGGCGGGAGGCCATCACTGCGATCTTCGAGCGGCTGGCGATGACGGTCGAGGGTCGCGGCGACGTTCTGGCGGTCACGCCGCCGTCGTTTCGCTTCGACATCGCCCGCGAGGAGGATCTCATCGAAGAGGTTGCGCGCGTGTACGGGTACGAGCACATCCCGCCGCAACCGCTCGCGACGACCTCTGCCATGCTGCCGCTGCCGGAAGCGGTGAGCGGTCTGCACGCGCTGCGCAGCACGCTCGCCCAGCGCGGCTATCAGGAGGCGGTGACCTACGCCTTCGTCGATCCGGCGTGGGAAGCCGACTTCGGCGATGTGCCGCCGCTCAGGCTCGCCAATCCGATCGCCGCCCACATGAGCGTCATGCGCTCGACCCTGGTCAGCGGACTCATCGACCGCCTGCGCTTCAACCTGAATCGCCGCCAGGCCCGCGTGCGCCTGTTCGAGGTCGGCACGGTGTTTCTCGGCACCGCTGCGGAGCAGCAGCCGGTGCGGATCGGTGGTCTCGCCTACGGCCCGGTGGTGCCCGAGCAGTGGGGTGTCGAAACGCGCAACGTCGACTTCTTCGACGTCAAGGGAGATCTCGATGCGTTGTGCCATCCGCTGCTGCTCACCCTCGAGGCTGCCCGTCATCCTGCTCTGCACCCGGGGCGTGCGGCCCGCGTCTTTCTCGACGGCGAAGCTGTCGGCTGGCTGGGGGAACTGCATCCGCAATGGCAGCGCAAGTACGAGCTCCCGCTTGCCACCATCATCTTCGAGCTCGACGCCGAGCGCCTCCAGCAGCGGCCGGTTCCGCGCTACCGGGGACTCTCCCGCTTCCCGACGGTGCGGCGTGACCTGGCCCTCGTCGTCGACGAAAAGGTGGTCGCAGCAGCGCTGCAGGAATGCCTCCGCCGGGCCGCGCCAGAGCGCGTGACGGAGCTCGTACTGTTCGACGTATATCGCGGTAAGGGCTTGGATTATGGGAAGAAAAGCCTTGCGTTCCGGGTTGTGTTGCAAGATACTCGCAGGACTCTGACCGACGAGGAAGCGGATGCCGCGATCGCCACATTGATCGCTGCCGCGGAACAAGAATACGGTGCAAGGCTGCGTGCCTGATGGGCTTCCAAAGAAGGGGAAACAATGACGCTCACGAAAGCCGATCTAGCCGACATGCTGTTCGAGAAGGTCGGGCTCAACAAGCGCGAGGCGAAGGACATGGTGGAGTCCTTCTTCGAAGAGGTGCGCATCGCCCTGGAGGCGGGTGAAGGCGTAAAGCTCTCCGGTTTCGGCAACTTTCAGCTGCGCGACAAGCCACAGCGACCGGGTCGCAATCCCAAGACCGGGGAGGAGATCCCGATCACTGCGCGCCGCGTGGTGACCTTCCACGCGAGCCAGAAGCTGAAGGCGATGGTGGAGGAGAATGCCGATGGAGCCAACGCCGGCTAGGCAGCCGCTGCCGCCGATACCCGCCAAGCGCTATTTCACCATCGGCGAGGTCTCGGAGTTGTGCGGTGTCAAACCGCACGTCCTGCGTTACTGGGAGCAGGAGTTCGCCCAGTTGAAGCCGGTCAAGCGGCGCGGCAACCGACGCTACTACCAGCACCAGGAAGTCGTGCTCATCCGCCGCATCCGCCAGCTCCTGTACGAGGAAGGCTTCACCATCAGCGGTGCGCGCAATCGCCTGGACGCGGTTAGTCACGAGTCCGGCCGGCGCGCAGCCGGTACCGCAGCAGAGAAACTCGACGTCGCGCAGTTGAAGAACGAACTGCGTGGTCTGATCGAGTTCCTCCGCACGCCCTGAGCGCGGTTTCCGGCTGCTTGTTGTCGCCCTCGCGGGCAATTCCCGGCAGGGCCTTCTGCTATAATCGCGCGCTTTCGGGGCGTAGCGCAGCCTGGTAGCGTACCTGCATGGGGTGCAGGTGGTCGGGAGTTCGAATCTCCCCGCCCCGACCAAAAAAACAATGGCTTACCAGCCACCCCGGTAGAGTCTCACAGTTTTTGCTGTGAGACTTTCTGTGAGACTCTTTGGACTTTCACTCAGACCGTGCAGGATTGGTCCCAGGCCCAAGATTCAGTCCCACTGTTGCCGCTTCATTTCGCCCCAGAATTCGCCCCAAAGATCGGGCGGAGGCCCTGAGCCCGCCCCGAGGCCCTGAGCCCGCTGCCGAGGCCCCTGAGAGCCCGCTGCCGAGGCCCTGAGCCCGCTGCGGAGGCGATGTTAAAATGACCGGGACTCTCGATAAACAGATGTTAGGCGTCGAGGACACGGTGTGGTCGAGGAAGGCTTGTTTGAAGCGATGAGAACGCTTCGATCGTGGGCACACGAACGTACCTTCGTTCGCCGCGTGTGGGTGTTCGGCAGCCGTTTGAAGGGAGTCCATCGT
>JAEUMW010000362.1 GCA_016791345.1 Betaproteobacteria bacterium
GATCTTTCCGGGTCGCTCGACGGACACATGAGCGACGCCTTCACGCCGACCACCTTGGGGGGTGCGACGGTTGCCGATGTGCGCAACCTCGGCGCCTCCGTGTTCACGGTCGCCATCGGCGAGCAGATGCGCGCGCCGGCCGAGCGTCTGCGCGAGAAGTGCGGCGTGGCGTATCAGGTGTTCGACCGGCTCACCGGACTCGCTGCAAACGATGCGCTGATGCGCACGCTGACCGAACTTTCCGGCCGCCCGGTGCCGCAGCGTCTGCGTCGCCAGCGCAGTCAATTGCAGGACGCCATGCTCGATGCGCACTTCTTCCTCGGCGGCCAGAGCTTCGCCATCGGCGCCGAGCCCGATCTGCTGTATGCCGTCGCCTCGATGGTGGCCGACCTGGGCGGCACCGTTGCCGCCGCAGTGACGACGACCAAATCGCCGATCCTCGAACGCGTGCCGGCGGACGAGGTGGTGATCGGTGACCTCGAAGATCTGGAGACGCGTGCGAAAGACTGCGCCATGCTGCTCACTCACGCGCACGGCCGTCAGGCGTCGCAGCGCCTCGGCATTCCGCTCTACCGCATCGGCATTCCGATGTTCGACCGGCTCGGCGCTGCGCATCGCGTCAGCGTCGGCTACCGGGGCACGCGCGATCTCGTCTTCGACCTCGCCAACGTCCTCATGGCCGTCGAGCACGGACACAAACCCACCGACTGGCCGCTGCCGCCCGCTGCGCTTGCCGCGGCGCGCGGTGAGCCTTCGATCCAACCCGCTTGAGGAACCGACGATGAAAGTCGCATTCGCCACCCAGGACAAGCAGCGCGTCGACGCCCACTTCGGCTGGGCGAAACATCTTGCCGTCTACGACGTAACCCCCGAGGGCTACACCTACGTGCAGACCTTCGAATTCGGCGGCGAGCTCGACGAGGACGGCAACGAGGACAAGCTCGCACCCAAGCTCGACGCCATTCTCGACTGCGCGATCGTGTATGTGGCCGCCATCGGCGGCTCGGCGGCTGCCCGCGTCGTTGCCTCGAAGATCCATCCCGTCAAGGTGCAGCAGCCGGAGCCGATCCTCGACATTCTCGACCGACTGCAGGAAGTCCTGCAGGGCACGCCGCCCCCCTGGCTGCGCAAGGCGCTCGCCAAGGGGCAGACGCGCACGAACGATTTCGAAGACGAGGTGACCGAATGACCGAGGCCGTTGCAACCGCCGTCGAGGCACTGGATGCGCCGTTCGTGCGCGAACTCGTGAAGCAGATCCGCGCGCAGGACACGCATGGCGCCTGGGACGGCAAGGCTGACGACGCCCTGCTTGCGCCGTACGTGCTCTCAGCCGAGCAGCGCCGCGCGCTGCCGCTCATGGGCGATCCCGATCCGGAGACGCTCTGGCGCATGGAGCTTTTCTACAACGCGGTCGGGCTCGCCATCGAGCGCGCCACCGGCGTCATGGTCGCGCCCATGATGAAGATGCATCACGAAGGCTTCGGCCGCCTGGTGCTCATCGCCGGTCGCCTCGTGGTCGGCAACAGGAATCTGCGGGACGTGCACCGCTTCGGCTTTCCGACCCTGGAGAAGCTGGAGGAGACCGGTTCGAAGCTCGTCGCCGACGGCGTCGAGATGATCCGCAAGTTTCCCGACGTTGCCCACTACGGATAGGAGTCTCGCATGGACGATATCGAAACCCTGAAGACGAAGGTCAAGAAGCTCAACGCACAGGCCACACAGGCCAAGATGGACCTGCACGATCTGTCGGAGGAACTGCCGATCAACTGGGATCGCATCCTGGAGGTGGCCGAGCGCACGCACACCGCCTACCGCGACCTCACCGAGGCACGCAAGGCGCTCGCCGCCGCAGGCGCGTAAGCGAAACCCGTCACCATCAGCAAGGAGCACCCGCAATGGCCGCCTTTACCGTGACCCTGCCGAGCGGCGAGGTCTGGACACCGCAGTTCGTGACCGAGCTGAATCAGGACACCTGCATCGGCTGCGGTCGTTGCTTTCGCGTCTGTGCCCGCGACGTTCTCCAACTGGTCGGGCTGACCGACGAAGGCGAGCGCGTGGCGCTCGATTCGGACGACGATGACGACGAATACGAGAAGCGCGTGATGACCGTGGCGCACCCGGAAAACTGTGTCGGCTGCGAGGCTTGCGCAAAGATCTGTCCCAAGAAGTGCTACACACACGCCCCGGCGACGGCGTGCTAGAGTCGGGTCTCCCGGCTACGGCAGCGAGCGTCTATGCACTGTCGTGCATACCGTTGCCACAGTGCTTCGCGCAGATGTTCCGGGCGCGGTCCGGCTCGATCTGCGCATCTGCCATGGAGGCCGTCAGCATGAAG
Source organism: Betaproteobacteria bacterium (assembly GCA_016791345.1). NCBI lineage: Bacteria > Pseudomonadati > Pseudomonadota > Betaproteobacteria > Betaproteobacteria bacterium. The sequence goes on from JAEUMW010000362.1 coordinate 2,336, forward strand.
TCCAGTGTTCGCAATCGTCTCGAAGGAAAAATCATCAACATCGTCAAGGGCGGTGCCGTTGCCGAGGTGGACGTGGAAACCGCGGCGGGGATCGTGTCATCCGTGATCACGACGCGCTCGCTGGAGGAAACCGGCCTCAAGGTCGGCGACACGGTGGTGGCCGCGTTCAAGTCGACTATGGTGTTCATCGAGAAGTCCTGAGCGCGTTGAATTCTCTCGCGCCTCTCCTCGCGGCCTCTCCCTCGGCGCAGTCGCCGGCCGCGCTCTTGGCATTCGCCCGCGATTCAGCGGACACCGCGACCCTGGCCTTCGCCGGGGTCATCGGCAGCGCCTGGCGGCATCACGGAGTCGGGGTGCTGCCATTCCTCGGCGTCGATGCTGCCGCGACGCGCCGACTGCTCGAGCGCTATTTCCCCGGGGCGGACGCCGCGTTCCGCGTTCCCTGGGACGCGCTGGCGAACGCCGAGCGCGGCTTCAGCCGCGACGACGAGATCGAAGACCTGCTGCAGCTGCTGCTCGACCATTGCACCCGCGACGACGAGGAAACACGCTGGGTCGCGCACGCGGTGGCGACCGCCTGCATGGGCGACGACCACCTGTGGCAGGACATGGGCCTGCCGAGCCGTGCAGTACTGTCGCAGCTCCTGGATCGTTACTTCACCGCGCTCTCCCGCAGGAACACGGGCGACATGAAGTGGAAGAAGTTCTTCTACAAGCAGTTGTGCGAGCGCGCGGAGATCTTCATCTGCAAGTCGCCAAGCTGCGGCACGTGCATCGATTACGATCGCTGCTTCGGTTCCGAAGATTCCTGAACCAACCTCTGAGGAACAAAGCTACATGAAACGCATCAGCCGACTCTGGCAGACCGGTGTGCTCGCGCTCGCACTTCTCGCGCCGCTGTACGCACTCGCAGAAGAACTTGTGGTCTCCGCGGCGGCGAGTCTCACCAATGCCTTCAAGGGAATCGGCGCGTCGTTCGAGCAAACGCATCCGGGCGTAAAGGTGGTATTCAACTTCGCCGCGTCCGGACCGCTGCTGCAGCAGATCGCGCAGGGGGCGCCGGCCGACATCTTCGCCTCGGCCGACCAGGAAAGCATGGACAAGGCGCAGCAGCAGAATCTCATCGTCGCCGCGACGCGCACGGATTTCGTGGCGAACAAGCTGGTGCTCGTCACCCCCGCCGATTCGGCACTCGGCGTCAAGTCGCTCGCCGACCTGACCAAGCCTGAAGTGAAACGGATTGCGATCGGCAGCCCGACTTCAGTCCCGGCCGGGCGTTATGCCAAGGGGGCGCTCGAAGCGGCGAAGCTGTGGGACACGCTGACGCCGAAGTTCGTCTTTGCCGATTCGGTGCGCCAGGCGCTAGCGTACGTGGCGCGCACC
>JAEUMW010000363.1 GCA_016791345.1 Betaproteobacteria bacterium
GTGCAGCAGGTTCTGCGGCCGCTCGATGGGGCCGGCCACCAGCTGCGGATAGAACATCACGTACAGCGAGTAGATGCCGAAGTGCCGCTCCGCCTTCTGGTTGCCGCGGTAGACCTCGATCACGTAGCTCAGGCTCTGGAAGGTGTGGAACGACAGTCCGATCGGCAGAATCAGCGCCAGCGGATCAACCGCAAAGTTCACGTTGAATTCGTCGGCAATCCAGTTCACGTTGGTGCCGAAGAAGTTGTAGTACTTGAACACGAACAGCACCGCGCAGGTCACGATGATGCTCGTCACCAGATAGCGCCGGCGCTCGCGCCCTCGCGTGCGCTCGATCAGCAGCCCGGCCAAGTAGTCGACGACGATCGTCACCACCAGGATCAGGATGTAGATCGGCACGAAGGCCATGTAGAAAACGCAGCTGGCCATCAGCAGCCACAACCAGCGCCAGTGCTGCGGCAAACAAAAGTACCCGATCGTCACGATCGGAAAGAAAATCAAAAACTCCAGAGAATTGAACAGCACGACTCGGGCCTCAGGGTGCGTGCGGCAGCAGGCGCGGCACGTGTGCCGGCACCAGCCGCATGAGCGTGTCCCAGGTCTCGGGATGGGCGTGCAGGAAGGCCGCGCGCTGCTCGGCGAGCCACGCACGCCGCGCCGGGAGTGTGGCCGACTCGACGCGATAGCCGAAGCCGGTCACCGGGTTCGCGCCCGGTTCGCCGCGCCCGAACATCGCATCGAGAATGCGGTCACCGAGCACCGGGTTGAAGTGAATCGGGTCCTGCCAGTAGGTGAGCACACCGCCTCCCAGCGGTTCGTCGAACGGCGGCCCGTAGCCCTGGAAGTCCCACAGTTCGACCGAGGCCGGCGGCGCCGGGGGATGCGCTTCGAGATAGCGTGCGACGCGGTCCATGACGAGCCAGCGCTGCGCCTCCTCGCCGCACAGATAGTCGGCTTCGGCACCGACCACGTGGCGCGGATAGAGGACGATGCGGAGCTGTATATCGCGGCCCGACACCTGGGCAACGATGCGTTCGAGTCCGGAGACATCGAATGGCGTTGCGACGTCGGTTGCCCGCGGCGTGGCTGCCGCATCGAGCGAAGCGCGCAGGCGCGCCTCGGAACAGCCGCTCTTGCCGCGCAGGTTTTCCTCGAAGAACACGCGCGCCCGGTGCTCGACGCGTGGATCGTCGCGGAAGAACAGGTAGCGTCCTTCCGCTGTGTGGGTCTGAGGCTCGCGCGGGTCCTGGCTGCGCAGCGTCTTGAGCGAGTGCTGCACCGCCTGCGGCGACAGGAGCACCTCCGGCAGGCGGTTCTCGTCCATGGCGGCGAGGCTGCGTCCGCAGTCGGCGTCGGGCATCGGCTGGGCGACCATGCCGAACACGATGCGCTTCGCGTGCGTGTGGGCGAGCACGTATTCGAGGTCGCAGAACACCTCCTTCCAGGGTGCGCCCGCCATCGCGAAGTTGTAGCTCCTCGCGCGCCCGTCATCGGTCAGCGCCGGGTGCAGCGGCTCGAATCCGATCGCTGCGATCGAGCTGCCGAGGATGACCGCCTCCGGCTGCTCGCGCCTGACCACCGCCGGTTTGACCTCCCGCTCGAAGAAGCGCAGCCGCGACTTGACCGCGTTGAAGCCCGGGATGCGCGGGTAGCCGAAATACTGGAACGGATCGACGATGCGGTTGAAGGCAGCGGTCGCCAGCATAAGGAGCAGGCTGCCCGCGAGCAGCCCGCAGCTGTAGCGAGCGAAGGCGGCGGCTCCCACACTCAGAACTGGAAGTAGATGAACTCGCTGAAGCCGCTCGACATGTAGAGCATCCCGAAGTAAGCGACGATCGTCATGGCGAGCGCCCA
>JAEUMW010000364.1 GCA_016791345.1 Betaproteobacteria bacterium
AGCGCGCAGCCGGCAGCCATGAGCAGCATCGCCGGCAGGTAGAAGCCGCGTGGCACCTTGACGTTGAGCCAGTTCGGCACTGCGGTCATGAGGAAGCCGAACATGAAGAACGGCAGAAAAGCGTAGATCGCGAGAAAGGCGTGGGCCCACGGCGCCGGCATCGCCCACGCGATGGGTGCATACCATCCGGCGTAGCGCCCGCCGAGATCGACGAGCCACCACGCGAGCACCGCCACCCCCTGCACCATGCCGGCGAGAAACATCACCCGGTGGGGAGCGGCCGTGAATACCTGCCAGCGCGAGCGTTGCGGCGCGACCGGCTGCTTCGAAAGCGTCACCTGCTGCATGTTGCGGATTCTAGGGCCATGCTGCAGTGCACGCCATGTCGCAACGGCAATTCCTTGATTCGAGTCAAGCACACATCGAGAGTACGCACTCACCCAGGATGGTTGTTCTGCCCTGCGCCGCTGTGCTAGCGTCGGTGACATGGGATCCACATCAATCAAACTACAGGTGTTCCTCGCCAAGCTGCCGCTGTTTCGCGAGATGAATTCCGAAGAGATCGATCGGCTCGCACAGGGTACGCGGGAGGTTAACGCCGAACGCGGTGAAATCCTCTTCCACAAGGGCGATCCCTGTGTCGGATTTCACGTCGTCGTCTACGGCCAGGTGAAGCTCGCCTTCACCTCGCCTCACGGCGCGGAGAAGGTCGTCGATATCATCGGCCAGGGCGAAAGCTTCGGCGAGGCGCTGATGTTCGTCGACCGTCCCTACATCGTGTACGCGCAGGCGCTAGCGGACTCCATGCTCGTCCACGTTTCCAAGGAAACGGTATTGGGGGAACTCGACCGCGATCCGCGCTTCGCGCGCAAGATGATCGCCGGCTTGTCGAACCGGCTGCACTCGCTGCTGCGCGATGTCGAAGCCTATTCGCTCGCCTCCGGTGCGCAGCGCGTGATCGGCTATCTGCTGCGCGACGAGCAGGAGGTGGCGCTCGCGGCGACGACCAGCCTCACCGTGACGCTGCCGGTGACGAAAGGTGTGCTCGCCTCGCGCCTCAACCTGACGCCGGAGCATTTCTCGCGCATCCTGCACGACCTCTCGAACACGGGGCTGATCTCGGTCGAGGGACGCAACGTTCACATCCCCAACATAGAGAGGCTGCGTGCCGTCAAGGTATGACGTTCGCCACCTGCTTGCAGCGGTCTGTCTGCTCTGGTCGGCCGCGACCACCGCGGAGGACGAACCGGCGTTCTTTCTGATCGCCGCGCCGAAGATCACCGACCCGAACTTCCGCGAGACGGTCGTGCTCATCGTCCAGCACACGCCGCTCGCGAGCCACGGCGTCATCATCAATCGACCGCTCGACACGCCTCTTGCACATGTTCTCCCCGACAACGAGGCGCCTGCCCATGCAAACGAGCCCGTGTACTTCGGCGGACCCGTCGCGTTGCGCACCCTGAGCGTCGCGTTCCGCGCCAGGGAACGCCCCAAAGGCAGCGTGCACGTCATCGAGGACGTGTACATCGCGGACAATCCGTGGCTGCTGCAGGATCTGCTCAAGCGCGACGCATCCCCCCACGTTCGCGTCTATGCCGGCCATGCGAGCTGGGGACCGGGTCAGCTCGAAAGCGAAATCGAGGAGGGGGGCTGGTTCGCCACGCACGCCACACCCGACTTCGTCTTCCACGGCAATCCCGAGGGCATATGGAGCGAGTTGCTGAGACGGGCCAGTCAGCGGTCGGCGAAGGTCGGGGCAGCAGACGACGCACCGGCGTGGTAATGCAACTGGACGTCCGTTCGCTCGCCGCGCGCACCAGCCCACCGCGCTCCGGCTTCGTTCGCCTTGCGCTTGGCAAGGCGGACATACCCCTTCGTCGGCACCGCTTCGAGCTCGCGTAACGACACCGTTGTCGTGCCCGCACCTCGCACTCCAAGTGGGCGGCGCGAACTTCGCGTGCTCTCGTGCAGTGCACGACGCCGCGGTCCCCCACGCCATGCATCTCGCATCCTGAGTCCGCACAGAATGCCGTGAAACAGGGGGTTTCAGGGACGCGCGGTGCGCCAGTATGACTGCTTCCGGCACCGCAACAATCTGCGCACGATTCTTGCCGCGAAGCACGCGGTTTGCACAGCCCCTCCTGCTTGCGAGGCGGTTGGTCGCCACTCTCTGGGGAGAATCAGCATGGCCGAATCCAAGACCGCCACTATCCAGATCGACACCACCACGGAAGGCCTGGAGTTTCCTGTGCTGTCCGGCACCATCGGGCCGGACGTCGTCGACATCCGCAGCCTGACGGGTAAGACGGGCGTGTTCACGTTCGACCCCGGATTCATGGCCACCGCCAGCTGCAAGTCGCGCATCACCTACATCGACGGCGACGAGGGCGTGCTGCTCTATCGCGGCTACCCGATCGAACAGCTCGCCGTGCACTGCGACTTC